>CAZCGI010000120.1:0-6101 GCA_964498145.1 uncultured Syntrophaceae bacterium | reverse complement strand
TCAAGCGGACCGGTAATCCGAAGGTAATCTGGGAAGCCCACTTTGCGGGCATTGAGCGGGGATATTGCCATATGGAAAAAATGGCCAATCTGTCGGCAATCGGAAAGCCTTACGGGTTTACCGTCTGTTGCTTCCCCATAAAGATTAAAGGTGCCAGTGCCGGATGGGCACGGCCTGTTGCAATCATCGAAGAGGGTTAGTGAGCGGCTGCATTATTTGAACCGTATCCTGCATTCAAACACACGGAAGACCGCCATCGTTAAGGATCGGCCATGCCCGTGATGAATGCGGGTGGTAGAATACGCCTGTATCCGGAAGCGTCCTCGCTCTTCACCTCCGTAACATCATGACAAAGGTGGTTCCGAAGGAAACGTGTTACTGTGCCGTTCGCATCATACGGAACATTCGCTTAAGAAACAGCAGCTTTACGTTCTGTACCTTCTTCCAGAATGGCAACCAGTTTTTTTGCCGTTTCCAGTGCTTTCCCGTGTGCCTTATCATCATAGCCGGCGGCAAAAAGATACGCATGAAGATCATAGGCCAGTTTGACGGCATTATCGTTAACCATAGCTGTACATCCTTTCCCTTATCAATGTCCGTCACGTTTGAAATGCGCCTGCGCCGATACATGAGCACCGAACAGCTTATTGTCCCTCCGAACTTTAAACCTTCGGCTCGCATTACCCGTGACATGGCAATAGTAATTCTTGGTACAAACCGAAACAATAGGTCCTTTACTGAATTTGAGGGGTTTAAAAGCCTGACATGACCATAAGCATTGTATGAGTCAGATTTGATTCCAAGGGACACAGAATCAGGCGTGTACAAAAGAAAAGGGCCCAGAACATGGGCCCTTTTCTCCGGTTTTAATATGACCGCCGTCAGGCGGAGCTTGTGAACACACTCATCAATAATTGATGTTTTCAAGACCTTTTAAAACAAGAATCTCACGAGCTTCGTCAGGGGTCGCCGGTTCACTTCCCACTCCCCTGATGATCTTAACCATTTTTTCGACCTGCTCAGCGTTACTCTTTGCCAGTCGGCCCTTCTCCACATAGAGATTGTCTTCCAGACCGACGCGACAATTGCCTCCCAGCAGTAGTGACTGGGTGCACATGGCCACCTGGGCACGGCCCGCCGCACAGACGGAAAACTCGAAATCGCCAATCTGTTTCTTTGCCGACTCCACTAAAAACATCAGGTTATCAACAGTGGCCTGGATGCCTCCCAGGATGCCCATGACAAACTGGATATAAACGGGTTTTTTGATATAGCCCGCCTGAATGAGAAACGCCACGTTTGACACCATGGCGGCATCGTAAATTTCAAACTCCGGCTTTGTTTTTGTTTTGTTGAAGACCTCGCAATATTCCCGCAATGTCTTGAATGTATTGGGGAATATGAAATCCTCCGTCATTGCCAGCATTGCCTTTTCCCACTCGAATTTCCATTCGGGATACCGCGGAAGCATGGGAAACAGTCCCCAGTTCATGGAGCCTGCATTGCATGAGGCAAGCTCCGGCTTGTACGTCGTTACCGGGGATACCCGCTGTTCAAGGGTCATCCCGGCACCGCCACCTGTAGTAATGCAGATGACGACGGGACACCGCTCCTTGATGCCCGTGATGATGTCTTTTATCAAACCCAGGTCGGGTGAGGGCATGCCGGTTTCGGGATTTCGCGCATGGATATGAACCACCGCCGCTCCTGCTTCGTAAGCCCGTACGCCCTCTTCGATAATCTGCTCAGGCGTGATGGGCAGGTACGGCGACATTGTCGGTGTGTGAATGCTTCCCGTCAGGGCTGCCGTAACAACTGCTTTATCTTTCATGATGTATGCTCCTTTTAATTGCGTCTTTATCGATAGATTTGATTGCTGCTGCATGCAAATCCTGCTCAGGCCTCCGGCACCTCGGGAAGTGTGAACAAGCCTAGATTGTCAAAGATCGGTTGATATTTGCCTTCTTCAATTCCCTTGATTATCTCGACAACCTTGTCATCAATCGGCGTGGCAACTCCCGTTTTTCCGCCGGTCTGGCATACAACGCCGTTGATTGCATCAATCTCTGTCTTCAGCCCTTTTTCGATATCCTGAAGCATGCTTGCCTTCAGGAGCGCATGAGGCCTGAACACTGCCTCATAAATGGCGAACTTTGATTCCATTTCAGCCTTTGTTGCAAAGGCAAGCATCCGAAGGTCTGCACCCTGCATCGGTTCCATGGTCACGCCGATTGCATTAACAACATTGATAATCTCGTTGGCAATGTGTGCAACACAGGTAAGGGCTTTCCGGTCATCCAGGATGTCACCAAACGTACACCCAAGGACGGCAGACATTCCGCTGAACGTGGCGTTGATCAGAAGCTTTGTCCATCGAATCCCGGCAAGGTTGTCCGTCACAATGACGGGACACACATTCCCGAGAATATCAGCCACGGTGGTAACCCGGTCGGTCACCGGACCTTCTATTTCTCCCAGATCAAAGGTCATTTTTTCGACATTAGATGTCAACTGTGATACGCCCAGCTTCAGCCAGGTGGCACCCCAGCCCACGGCACATCCGAGAACCCGTTCTCGCCCCACATATTCGGCCACAGCATCTTCGGGAACACCGTTCTGAAGGGTGCAGACAATACTCGTATCATGCAAATGGGGCAGCAGAGCCGTCAGGGCAGCTTTATTGGCGGTCTGTTTGACAAGATAGAGAACGAGGTCATACACGCTTTCCATTCGGTCGGGCGTAACAGCCTTTACCGGCACGGTGACGTCCATGGTACCGGCAATGGTAGCGCCGCTGGCATTCATTGCATCAACATGCGCCTGGTTGGCATCAACAAGCACGACATCGCAACCACTTTTGGCAAGAAGCGCTCCGATAATGGTGCCGAGTGATCCGACACCGACAACTGCTATTTTCATTTCATAACCTCCCATTCTAAACTTTGAGGATTCATCACAGTTTTCCCACGATCTTTAAAAGTTCCAGGAGACCGTCGTCGCGCCACTGGGCAATTTCCTGACTTGTCCGGCCCATTTCAGGCGGACGGTTCCTGATCGCTTGATTCACCCCTTCCTGGGCACGAACTCCCCAGTTTTCAGGCCAAGCTTTCCAGTCGGCCATATCGGCCCACCACAGTTCCACTGAGGGTCCGATATGGTCCAGGATTCCCTTGATACCGTAAGGACCGCCGCCCAGATGATAGATGAGATTCGGCCCCATGAGGGCATATCTAAGGCCGGGACCGTAGGATACCGCCTTGTCGATATCCTCGATCGTGCAAACACCCCTGACGACAAGATCAACCGCCTCTCGATAAAGGGCCACAGACAGCCGGTTGGCAACGAATCCCAGGGCCTCTTTTTCCAGGACAATCGGTTCCTTGCCCAGGGACCGGTAAAAATCGCGGGTCCTCGTGACAGTTTCGTCGCTTGTCTTTTCCCCCCGGCTTATTTCCACCAGAGGAATGAGATGGGGCGGGTTGTATGGATGCGCGCCGATACAGCGCTCCGGATATAGTGATTGCCGCGCTATCTCCGTGATCAGCAGACCCGACGTGCTGCTTGCAAATATGGCCTTCGGCGCAAACCGATCACAATCTGCTACCAGTGACTGCTTGACCTCGTATTTTTCAGGACCCGCTTCCTGAATGAAATCAGCATCGCTCACCGCTTCCTCACAGTTGGTTGTATAGGTGGCAAGGCTGATTGCTCGTGTAACACCATCGGAACTGAGGATGCCTTTCCCGGCAAGATACTGCAGGTTCATGACAATCCGATCCTGTGCGTTCTTGAGGGAAGGACCATCAATATCGAAGAGGGTCACACTCAGCCCTTTCCAGAGGTAATTCGTCGCCCACCCCGACCCGATAAGTCCGCCGCCCAGAACGGCAACTTTTTTGATTCCAGCGTATTCCATTACATTCACCTCGACATAACGTTGTTTGTCTCCCATCGTGTCTTCCCGTCGAAAGACTAAACGAGTCCCGTTGCCGCCAGGACCAGCACGGCAATAAGGGCAAATATTGGAAAGATGACGGTGACCATTCCCAGGTCTTTGTACCCCTCCTTATGGGTAACCCCCATGACCATCAGCATGGTGATGACGGCACCCGAATGAGGAAGTGAATCCAGTCCGCCGGAGGCAATGGAACAGATCCGGTGCAGAACCTCCGGCTGAATCCCCATTTTCATGTATTCCGGACCCATTGTTTTCATGAATATGGTCAGGCCGCCACTGGCGGAACCAGTGATGCCGGCCATGATGTTGACGGCTGCTGCCGCCGAGGCAAGGGGTGGAAAGGGCAAATGGAGTGCAAAACTCATGAAGCTTTTAAAGGCCACGACATTTTTGACGACAAACCCGAAGCCCACGATGGCAGCCGTGTTCAGCAGTGCCATGATACTCTGGGAGACACCGTCATTGAGTGTTTTGAGCGGGCTGTCGATCCGTTTCCAGAATAAAACGTAGGTAAGAAGACTCCCCGCCGCGAGGGCAATCGTTACGGCGTAGATGGGATGTATCTTTTTGAGTGCAACAATCAAACCGATAACGACAACGAGCGGAAGAAAAGCAAGTCTCCAATCGGGCAATTTGCTCGAATCCATCAGAGACAACCGCTCTATGTTATCATTGGGACCTGCGACGAAGCGTTCGCCATTGGCATGGGCAACCTTCTCCTGCCATGAGAGATACCAAAAACCGAGGCCAAACATGATGATTGTCGCGACAATACCCAGCACGGGAGCCGCCGTAGGAGGGGTATGCAGCACCTGCGCAGGAATCAGATTCTGTATTGCCGGCGTACCGGGCAGCGCCGTCATGGTGAACGTGCCTGCTCCAAGGGCAACAGCACCAACAATAAGCCGCTTGGGCATATCGGCCTCCTTAAACAGAATGACGGCTATGGGATAGATCGTAAAAACAACAACAAAGACATTGACGCCACCGTAGCTAAGAATTGCAGTTGCCAGGATGACAACCAATATCGCTCTTTTATGACCGAACGTATCAAGCAGTTTGTACGACACAGCATTGGCACAGCCGCTGTCGCCCATAATCTTGCCGAAAAGAGCGCCAAAAATAAAAATGAGGAAAAAGGCTCCGATAAAATACTTAAATCCCTCTGCATATGATCCCGACAAACTGGGCCATATCTCAGCCCCGTTAGTAAGAATAACCACCAGCGAACAGAGCAGCGAGGCGGGGATAATGCTCCATCCTCTGAATGCAAGGTAGATCACCAGCGCAATTGCCGCTAAAACACCAATTACTCCAAGCATATGATACCTCCTCCAATATGTTTTTATCGAAACAGCGCCAACCCCGCACCGGAGTTGCCATTGTTCGGATCCATCACTGTGTACTCTTCACTGTTGACGGTAAGGAAGACCTATCGGTTTTCTTATGTGCAGGTCTAAGGCATTGACAGAATGGAAACAATAGGGGAAGGCACCCATTTCGTGGGGGGAGATTACTCTTTTTGATCAATAGAAATGATAAGACTGAGACGATCACCTACAGAGAAGGGACGGAAACCGTCCATGGAGGGGATGGTGAAAAAATGACGGGCAGTATATATTATTCCCGGCGTTCAGGAAACGCAGGAAATCAATCAACCCAGAGTTCAGGGTCGACAACTCCGATTTTGATAGCATACTTTAACAGCTCAAGCCGGTCGTGCACTCCCAGTTTTTCCATGATACTTGCACGATGTTTTTCTACCGTTTTCGGGCTGACACAGAGGAGGCTGGCAATTTGTTTAGTGGAATTACCTTGCACAACCAGTCTGAACACCTGCTGTTCTCGTTCGCTCAGGAGATCATAACTCTTCAGGGACGGTTTAGACTCGAAATTTTTGACATAACTATGGATTACATTCGTTTTTAACTTTGAACTCAGAAAGTACTCACCGCGATACGCTGACTTGATGGCTTTCACAATGTCGGAACTGGGAGATGCCTTGAGAACATACCCAAGCGCTCCCAGAGCCAGAACCTGCTGGATATAATTTTCCTTATCATGCATCGAAAGGACGACAACCTTTATGTCCGGCATTGTTTCTCGAATGAGTCCGAGCACATCCAGTCCGCTTAAAGAAGGC
>CAZCGI010000119.1:0-6102 GCA_964498145.1 uncultured Syntrophaceae bacterium | reverse complement strand
TCCCTCTTTTTTTTATTATCAAACTCATTTTAATAACTTTTATAATATATTAAAGAAAAATAATTTCGATATTGGTTAAGTATAGAGGGGTGAAAAAATATGAGAACTGATATTCATAGAATGATTGTTATTTTCCTCGTTACAGCTGCTTTTTCCGGGCTGTTAACTGGAATTGTTACAGGAAGTAACCTTGAGGACTACCCGCAACGTTCATGTTTTCGCTTTTATACCGACGTGATGAACGGTACGTATACAGACTGGTCATGGTATACAGATGATCATGAAATTGAATTGATAGAATACTACTATTGCCTCCATTTTCTTACAGGCTGGAATATTCCGTTAAGTGAATTTGTCAAGGCAGTAAGCCCAGAGGATTATACAACTATGCCCGAACCGGCAAAATACTCGCAAACGCGAATGATGTTTCTTGACGGAATAAAAACTATGCATGGCGACGATGGGACGTGGCTCTATGATCCCGGGCACCATATGTGGACGAGCCCTGAGGGATACGTCTACAACGGAGATCTCCCTCCTCCCTACCAGTGGATCGTCTGGAAAGGCTGGGAAGATTACACGCACCAGCTCCCTCCGGCACCTCCTGGCGCACCCTTCCCTGCCCCGTCCTATGCAGGCATCCCGAAGAACACCCTGCCACTTGCAAAGGTAGACCTGGATAAACAGGATCAGATCTATGCATCTTACTCTGACAGGTTGATGACTATCGAGGAGTATTACGAGTTGATCGTCCCCTGCCCGGATGCCATCTGTGTCAATCCCAACCACATGGGTGACTGGGACTGGACCACCGAACTGAAATCGGCCCTCTCCCGGCTCGGTCTCGACGCTAACATTGCAAACACCCGGCTCGGGTACGAGAAGTCAGGCGACACGATAACTATGGTCGGCATGACTCCGTCGCAGGTGATGAAGGAATGGACGCTCACGAAATCGAACGGCGGTTGGACCTGCGATACAGCAGACGATGATGAGCTTGACGACCTGCTCTTCGTCCTGGAGAAGATTGGGGCGATCAGCGGATCGGCTTCGTCGTCTCCCGCCAAGTTTGATAAAGAAGCTGTGAAGTGCCGGCTTTCGGGAAGGCTTGATGCAGCGTCCCGGTCATCTTCGGGCACCAACACCATTCTCCAGGAAATGCTCCGGTCCAAAACCGGTACTACGAGTTCCGCTGTAATCACTAAACCATCTGGGATAGGGGTGCCGGAAAGTGAGACTTCCACCAAACCGACGGATGTGACGGTCGATCGACTGGACTGGGAGGAGCGTGTCTCACAGTTTACTGCCGGGAAAACTTCAGCATCGACGGCTGAATCTATCGCCCAGGCAGTGCAGAGCTCATCTACGAGATCCGATATCATCTCGCAGGCGATAGCGGGAAGATAATACTCCTTTTTTTTATAGTCGCCTTCAATAGCAACTGGACTACCATCGAACCGTGCGGTTCCATTGTTCAACTTTTCGCACAGAAAAGGTATTAACGATGAGTGATAATCACGTTACATCGCAGGGGGTTCTACACATGCAAACGCCAATGAACCCCGCTGCGGCCCGAAGGCATAATTGCATTGACTTTTTTGGTAAAAAGCCTTTGCGTCGTGCCTCCGTTATGAAAAAAATGGAGGAAGATATGAACAACACAACAAGACGCCTGGCAGGCATCGCGGGCGCGCTCCTCATCTGCCTCCTTGCCGTCGGTACGGCAAGTGCGAACAAGAGGTGAACAATGAAAAAAAGGCATTATATTAACCGAATTTTCTATTTTGCATTTATAATATCCTTATTGGTAAATGTATCTTTTGCCTTGGCCGAAACGTCTGGCGAAGAAAAGTTGGTGAATACGATAAGAGTATTCTCTTCACAGAAGATGGATACTATCGATTTCCTCCCGCACTTCCTGATGAAAAGCAAGAATCATTGGGAAAGTGGGAGCTTCCAAGAACAGAATTGGAATTATCTGAAGAAAAACCGCTATCTACCAAGGTATCGTCAGGGGATATTGTGCTTTTGAATGGGTGGAATTATATCTCGTTTCCGAAGTCATTGCTACCATACAACGGATGGAATCAGGCAGCGTATGTTTTTGCCGACGTTGATACTGGAGGACGCAGTATCTTTACTTATGATGCCAGCACTGGAATGTGGGACAGTGTATCATACGCCACAGTAATAGAACCACTGGTTGGTTACGCAGTGTATTCGGTAGGGACTTCTACGGCTAATACGAACTACTATCCACCAGGACAACAACAAAATCCATCCATCACCCTCTATCCCGGCTGGAATCTCGTTGGTTATTTCGATCCCATGGGGAATGACAATGATGATTTTCTTCACGCTGCAATGGCTCGCGAAGAACTGGAAAGTCTGGGATCGGACTGGTGTTATTATATTGGATGGAATGCCGCTTCCCAACAATATGAGACATCAATTATCAATGGTGCAGATGATGTCCACTCGGATTTCAGATTGGCTTATCCGAAAAAGGGTTATTGGCTTTATATGATTGCAAATCGGAATCTCGCGTTCGCAACGGATCACGACTATACATGTTCGGCAGAATGGGTAGGTGATTATCCTGGTGTGGCCAACGATTTACAATCCAGCGATGATGAAGCAAGTGGTTTCTATTATTTATTAAGTGGTGATAACAAATGGTCGGGGAGCTTTATTCATGGAGATAGCGCTGCAAATGAAGATCATTGGAAAGATAGTGAATATGGGGGCCATGATGACGACTTCATCGATGATACCCATTTTGCATTTTTCGCTGGTCATGGAGCCCCTGGCTTAATAGCATTTTCTGACGGTATCTCTTCTTCATACCTAACCTATGACGAGGCATTATGGGGAAATACCCGGGTTGATTGGATCGCTCTCGCAGCATGCATGGTATTGAATGAGTCGAATAACAACTATGCATTATGGGAAGATTCATTCAAAGGATTGCACTCGGTTGTTGGATGGGAAACTATAGGTACAGGCCATCCGGACCTGGGAACAATATTTGCAAACAGATTGCGTCAAGGTAATACGATTTGGGATTCCTGGAAATATGCTACGGACTCTATCATACCATGGGATGGTTATAGGGTTGGAATACTCGCCGTAGACATTGATGGGAATACGAATACAAAAGAATGTATTGACGATCATATCTACGGGCACGGAACCTGGTTCAGTCCATCCGGGTATGATGTTCAATTTGATCATGAGTTCCATAGTTGCATTCCGTAGTATAGGAGGTGAAAAAAGATGGATACAAAACTCGTAAAAATTACCGGTATCGCCCTTGTTATCGCTTTAATCGCAGTTATCGTGGGATTTTATACATTCAATGGATTGGAGGCAGATGAACGAGACATTCCGCCTGGTGTGAAAAACGTGACACGGATGCAGGTAACTGGCATACTAGAGAGTAACTGTCAACCCTCGGAAATCACTTGTGAAGCTGCATACCCGACAGGTCCTGAAAAAATTATGGTGTATTCCGTTGATCGCAACATCTCTGAAGGAGAATTGATACAGATCGCCAACAATCTCGGCATCCGGGGTGATGTGTCAAAAAGTCCTCCGGGTTTTATTGATATCAAAGAAGGTTACAATTCAATCACATCATACAAAGGAAGGACAATGTATCTCGATGAAACAACTTTGCCCGGTTATTCTCCGGAGTATATCGACTCGCACCTCCCAAGCGACGAGGAAGCGAGAAAGATTGCGGACGAATTCCTCGACTCGCACAATCTCCGGCCTGATGGCGCCGTTTTTTACGATACGACCCATGATATCGGGCATTTCATCGATCCCCAAAAAGATGTGAAGATAAAAAATTCCGAGTCGATCAATGTCTGGTACAGGCACTGGATAAATGGCTCCCTGATCCTGACAGATAGACTTGCGGTAGAGATAGATGTTCATGGTCAGGTCAGACGGATGTTTATGGAATGGCCACACTACGAACCATACAGGGAATTCCCCATCATCGGACCTGAAGAAGCCTATGGGTATCTTGAAGACTCACCAATCGTCATACCGGACGGGATGAAGAACCCGGAGAAAGCAACTGTGACGAAGATATCACTTGTCTACATCGACCATACCATGACCGAAGATCTCGACTATCTCATCCCGGTCTACTATTTCCAGGGGGTAGTGCAAGGAGACGGGAAGGAAGCCGCGTTTTACCAGTGTATCCCGGCGACACCGGAATTTGCAGCGGAGATCACGTGATATTTTCAGGAGAAATGGAAGATAAATCACCTTTTTTTTGGATAATCCTCTCCGTAGTTGTGATTGTGGTGGTCGCAGGGGTGGCGTTCTATGTTGGAATAGGGGCAAACGGACGAGACATTCCGCCTGGTGTGGAGAATGTAACGCGAATGCAATCAACGGGTATTCTGGAGAGCGATCATAAGCCATCGGAAATCACCAGCGAAATTGCATTTCCGACAGTCCCAGAAAAAATGGCGGTGTATACCGTAGATCGCACCATCTCTGAAAAGGAGTTGCTCCGGATCGCCGACAATCTGGGTGTCTCGCATGTGGTGTCGAAAAATCCTTCGGGTCTTATCTTTGTCGGAGAGGGTGATTATAAAATCAGTTCATATAAAGGAGCAATAGATTACAGCAATCGCACATCTCAGCCGGGTTATTCTCCGGAGTATATCGACTCGCATCTCCCAAGCGACAAGGAAGCGAGAAAGATTGCGGACGAATTCCTCGACCAGTACACTCTTCGGCCTGATAGCGCCGTGTTTTACGATACGACACATAATGTCGGGCATTTCATATCTCCAGAAAAAGGTGTGAAAATAAAAAATTCCGAGTCGATCAATGTCTGGTACAAACACTGGATCAATGATTATATGATCCTAACAGATAAACTACGGGTTGAAGTAGATGTTCATGGTCAGGTCAGACGGATGTTTATGGAATGGCCACACTACGAACCATACAGGGAATTCCCCATCATCGGACCTGAAGAAGCCTATGGGTATCTTGAAGACTCACCAATCGTCATACCGGACGGGATGAAGAACCCGGAGAAAGCAACTGTGACGAAGATATCACTTGTCTACATCGACCATACCATGACCGAAGATCTCGACTATCTCATCCCGGTCTACTATTTCCAGGGGGTAGTGCAAGGAGACGGGATGGAGGCCGCGTTTTACCAGTGTATCCCGGCGACACCGGAATTTACGGCTGAAATAACGTGAGAAACAAACATCCAATTTTTTTCTCTCCACTCCCATCGAACCATGTGGTTACATTGTTCAACTTTTCGCACAGAAAAGGTATTAACGATGAGTGACAATCGGGTTGTATCGCAGGGGGTTCTACACATGCAAATGCCAATGAACCCCGCTGCGGCCCGAAGGCATAATTGCATTGACTTTTTTGGTAAAAAGCCTTTGCGTCGTGCCTCCTGGAATCCAGAAATATTGGAGGAAAGACAATGAAAAGAAAAAAAATACAGATGGCATCTGTACTGCTTGCATTTATATTGATTGGCGCAATATTTGTGTCTGCAGTTGGTGCTGAAAATCAAATTGTACTGAATGAAAAATACAAACCTGATTTCCCTCGATATATTGAGAGATTTGACCTCAATCAATCAGAGGACATATCCCCTGAAAGAGATTTTGTGGTTCATATGGAAGCCGATATTACGGCAAATGGGAGATATATCATCTGGGAATCGGAAACTGTGACCATCCCCCTAACAACATTGCCTTATATGTATGCTGGCGCGGGGCTCTACCGGAGTTCCGATGGAGAGACAAATTGGCAATTAAAAGGTACAGCAGTTCATTCTGGAACTTGGAAATCCTCTGTGCATGCTATCGGTATGACGACAGTCCCTGAAGGAGGATATTACAGGACCCTTGGAATTCATTCGTTCAATGGACCAGATGGCACACCTTATGGCCCCTACCAGACACAATCTGACATAGTATACGTAAGTTGACATTTGAGGGGATAAATGAAGTTCAAGATTAAATAATAACAATGGAGGTTAATATATGAAAATAAACGGTAAAATACAAGAAAAAAGAACATTAGGACTCACAATAA
>CAZCGI010000118.1:0-6106 GCA_964498145.1 uncultured Syntrophaceae bacterium | reverse complement strand
CGCCATCCTGACGCGGTGGATGTCCAGGGTTCAAATCCCTGCGTGCCTACCATTTAAATAGTCACATGTAGGTATAGAAGGGCATCACGACAAAAACAAACGATGATGCCCTTTCTTTAATCATGGGGTCATAGAATATCGCTGCGATGCCTATGATAACATTCGATGGAGGTGACAAGCCCTGACTTGTTTGTTTCTGCTGAGATTTATCTTACCGCTGTGACCACCATCTTTTTCTGAGTGCAAAATGATAACAAACGTTACTTTTAACCGATTGGGTACTGCAACATGAACGAAATCAAGATTACTCTGCCCGATGGTTCTGTCGCGGTGGAGCAGGCGGGGAAGACCGTTAAGGAAATAATTTCATCATGGAACGGAGAGATAACGAAGACTGCCGTCGTGGCACGGGTTAATAATGTGCTGGTAGATTTAAGTTATCCTGTGGATAAAGACTCATCGATTGACGTCATTGATATTACCACAGAGGACGGGTTGGCTGCTCTCCGGCACAGCATTTCTCATGTCATGGCTCAGGCGGTACAAGATCTCTTCGATGGGGTGAAGGTAACGATCGGGCCGTCAATTGAAGATGGTTTTTATTATGATTTCGAATATGAAAATGCCTTTACGCCGGAAGACCTCGAGAAGATAGAAAAGAGGATGGCGGATATAGTAACCGCCGACCATGCTTTTGAACGGCGGGAAGTCTCGAGAGAAGAAGCCGTTAAACTGTTTGAACAAAGGGGAGAAACCTACAAAGTAGAATTGATTAATGACCTTCCTCAGGAAGTGAAAACGGTAAGTCTCTATACGCAGGGTGATTTTATCGATCTCTGCCGGGGACCGCATATTCCGTCCACCGGGATGATCAAGGCATTCAAGCTCCTGAGCGTGGCGGGGGCATACTGGCGTGGGGATGAAAGAAACAAGATGCTCCAACGGATATATGGGACCGGTTTTGCCACCAGGGAAGAACTTGCCGATTATATCATCATGATCGAAGAGGCGAAGAAACGGGATCATCGGCGTTTGGGGAAGGAACTGGATCTCTTCCAGGTCAATGAAGAACTTGGGGCGGGGCTTGTTATCTTCCATCCCAAGGGAGCCCTTCTGCGAATGATCATCGAAGACTGGGAACGAAAGGAACATCTGAAGCGAGGCTACGATATTGTTGTAGGTCCCCAGATTTCAAAGGGTGAGCTGTGGAAGAAATCGGGCCATTTTGATCATTACCGTGAAAATATGTACTTTACCGAGGTGGAAGAACAGCTCTACGGAATTAAGCCGATGAACTGCCTTGCCCATATGCTGATTTACAAGTCGCGAATACGAAGCTATCGGGATCTGCCTCTCAGATATTTTGAACTCGGTACGGTGCACCGTCATGAAAAAACAGGTGTGCTCCACGGATTGTTGAGGGTCCGTCAGTTTACCCAGGACGATGCCCATATACTCTGTACGCCGGAACAGCTCAATGATGAAATACTGGCGATTGCCACATTTGTGGACGATGCCATGAAAATCTTCGGGTTTGACTATGAGGTCGAGTTAAGCACAAGGCCTGAGAATTCCATCGGTTCCGACGAAGATTGGACCATGGCTACAGCGGCGCTGGAGCAGGCGCTGAAAGACACGAACATGGCCTACGACATCAATGAAGGCGACGGTGCCTTTTACGGCCCCAAGATTGATTTCAAATTGAAAGATGTCTTGAAGAGAAAATGGCAGTGTGCGACAATACAATGTGATTTTACTCTGCCCGAGCGGTTCGATCTCCATTATGTCGGTCCTGACGGCGAGAGACACCGCCCTGTCATGCTTCACCGAGTGATACTCGGTTCTATCGAAAGATTCATTGGTGTACTTATTGAACAGTATGCCGGGGCCTTCCCTGTCTGGTTATCTCCGGTCCAGGCGGTTATTCTCACCGTAACCGATAATCACATTCCGTACGGTGAAGAGGTGTACAGGCAGCTCATGGATGCTGATATACGGGTTCAACGGGATTTCAGGAACGAAAAACTCGGATATAAAATACGGGAAAATCAGATGCAGAAAGTTCCTTATATGCTGGTAATCGGTAATAAGGAAGTTGACGCGAAGACGGTAGCACCGCGACAAAGAGACGGTCAGAATCTGGGACCAATGAGTGTAGAGGCATTTGTATCCATGGTAAGAGAAAAGTGCAATAACTTCGAGTAGGGACTGGCTGCTTAATGTCGGTGTCATAGTTGAAGCATCAGGGAGGTGAGTTATAGGCAAGGACTATAAGATTAATCGCGAGATTACGGCAGGTTCCGTCAGGATGATTGATGCCGACGGCAATCAGTTGGGGATTCTTACCCTGGCTGATGCCATGGAGGAGGCATCCAAAGTTGGGCTCGACCTCGTAGAAGTTGCCCCTAATTCGTCTCCCCCGGTCTGCCGGATTATGGACTACGGTAAGTACCGATATCAGCAGAGCAAGAAAAAAACTGTTGCCAAGAAGAGTCAGACGACCATACAGGTAAAAGAAATACGGCTGAGGCCCAAAACGGAAGAGCATGATAAAATGATCAAGCTTAAACATATTAAGCGGTTTCTTGATCAGAATAATAAGGTTAAAATAACCATGATGTTCCGCGGCAGGGAAATTATATATGCTGACAAGGGAATGAAAATAATGGAAGACATAAAGAGCGAGCTGGAAGGTACGTGCACCGTGGATCGAGAGCCGAAACTTGAAGGCAGAAATATGATTATGATTGTGTCTCCGAAGAAATAAGAGTATCGAGGTGATGTAATGCCGAAAATAAAAACGCACAGAGGGGCTGCTAAGCGGTTTAGCCTTACCGGAACAGGGCGGGTTAAACGGAGTAAAGCATATGCCAGCCATATTCTCACTAAAAAGAAACGAAAAAGAAAAAGAAGCCTGAGAAAGATAGATTTTCTCGATAAACGAGATCTTAAAGGAATCAAACGACTGATTCCGTATGCGTAATCGCAAATCGGGGTTATGCCGGTTTTGTGGGGTCAGGCCTTATTTTTTGTAGGAAAGATATCATCGCATCGAAAAAGTAAGCCCTGACCCCATTACTTCGCACGACCTCCGCGGTGCAACGATGAAATAAAGAGCGGGAGAACTGGTAACAATGGCACGAGTAAAAAGAAGTCTACATGCCAGAAAGAAAAGAAGAAAAATTCTGAAACTGGCAAAAGGATATTTTGGAGCACGAAGCAGATTATACCGCGTCGCGACCGAGGCGGTGGAACGGGCGATGAAATTTGCCTATCGGGATCGAAAGGTTCGAAAGCGAGATTTCAGAAAGCTCTGGATAGCGCGTATCAATGCAGCTGTTCGTATGCATGACATGACATACAGCTCGTTCATCAATGGAATAAAGAAAGCGGATGTCGGTATGGACAGAAAGATTCTTGCCGATCTTGCCGTTAATGATCCGCAGGGATTTTCTCACATTGTTGGTATTGCAAAGGGTGAAAATGTTGCATGAAGGAAGCACTCGAGCAATTACGAACAAAAGCGCAGGGCGAACTCAGTGCGGCAAGTAGCAAAGACGAGATTCTGGCGTTACGAACAAAGTATCTCGGCAGAAAAGGGGAATTAACACAGATCCTTAGGAAGGTAAAAGATATTCCTCCTGAGGAGCGGCCCATTATCGGACAACTGTCCAATGTAATCAAGGAATCTCTGTCGAAGCAGATTGAAGAACATCTGCAGCATATCGAAACTACTTCACGGGACGAGGTACTCGCAGGCGAGAAGATCGATGTAACACTTCCCGGAAGAGCGACTGCCTATGGAACCGCTCATCCTATTACTGCAGTTTCCCGGGAGATATGTGATATCTTATCCGTGCTTGGTTTTTCTGTTGTTGAAGGGCCGGAAGTCGAATATGACTATTACAATTTCGAGGCACTCAATATTCCCAAGGATCATCCAGCCCGGGATATGCAGGATACGTTTTACGTGGAGGATGACATTGTTCTCCGGACTCATACTTCGCCCGTTCAGATCAGAGTAATGGAAAAGATGAAACCGCCGGTGCGGATCATCTGTCCCGGAAAGGTATACCGCCCCGATTCCGATGTGTCGCACACGCCGATGTTTCATCAGATCGAAGGATTGCTTGTTGACAAGGGCATCACCTTCGGTGATTTGAAAGGGACGCTGACGTATTTCCTGGAGCAGGTCTTCGGTAAAGATACCATTCTGAGATTCCGTCCCAGCTTTTTCCCGTTTACCGAACCGAGTGCCGAGGTCGATATCCAGTGCGTTATGTGCCACGGCAAAGGATGCCGTGTATGCGGTCAGAGCGGTTGGCTTGAGATTCTCGGTTCAGGTATGGTTGATCCAGAATTGTACAAGACTGTCGGTTACGATCCTGAAGAGGTTTCGGGATTTGCCTTTGGCCTTGGCGTTGAACGAATTGCCATGTTGAAATACGGGATATCGGACATTCGATTGTTTTATGAGGGAGATCAACGGTTTTTGAAGCAATTCTGAGTAACGTTCACCATTCAACGCTCCACGATAGGTATTCTTTTCATTTACATTTCTTCGAGCTGCCAGGCAGCGCCGATAATTAATTTTTACGGGAGTTACGGATACACATGCTAGTCAGTCTCAAATGGTTAAGGGATTATATCGACGTCGAGTTGCCCCCGGAGGAACTTGCTGACAAATTGACGATGGCCGGACTTGAAGTTGATGCTGTCGAAGGGGTGAATCCCGGTTTTACCAACGTCGTCGTTTCGAAAATCCTCGATATTAAGCCACATCCCAATTCAGATAAATTATCCCTTTGTCAGGTTACAACGGGCGATACGACCGTTCCCATCGTGTGCGGTGCACCGAATATTAAAGCCGGTCAGATTGTTCCGTTAGCGCAAGTCGGTGCAACCATCCCAGGCGGTTATGTCATAAAAAGCTCACGGCTCAGGGGTGAGCTTTCGGAAGGAATGCTCTGCTCGGAAGAAGAACTTGGAATCGGTGAAGATAATACGGGCATTATGATTCTGCCTGAAACACTTCCATTGGGTGAGGACCTTGCCGCCGTCCTTGATTTAAAAGATACTGTCTTCGATATCGGCATTACACCGAACCGGGCCGACTGTCTGAGCATTATCGGTGTTGCGAGGGAAATTGCCGCTTTGACCGGGCAAAAAGTCAAGTATCCAGAGATTTCATTTGCAGAGTCAGATGAAGATATTGATGACCACACCTCGGTTCAGATACTGAGTCCCGATCTCTGTAATCGATATACCGCACGAATGATCAAAAATGTTACGGTAAAACCATCACCGGCCTGGATGAGATTGCGGCTCGAAGCGGTGGGCCTGAGGGCAATCAACAACGTTGTCGATGTGACGAACTTCGTTATGATGGAACTCGGCCAGCCCCTTCACGCCTTCGATTTCAGGTATCTCGAAGAGGGGCGAATTGTCGTACGGGGATCTGAGGAAGGTGAAGCCTTTATATCGCTTGATGAAAAGACGAGAGTCTTAAGTGCCGATACACTGATGATCTGTGACGGTGTCAAACCCGTTGCAATTGCCGGTATTATGGGTGGATTAAATTCAGAGGTTGTTGACGATACGGAAACGGTACTCCTCGAAAGTGCCTACTTTAACCCCTCAACGATTCGGCGATCATCACGAAGGATGGGAATGAGTACGGACGCCGCATTTCGATTCGAACGGGGCATAGATCCCGATGGTGTTGTCCGTGCCCTGAATCGGGCAGCTCAGCTCATTGCAGATCTTGGCGATGGGACGATTTACCGGAATCATATCGATGAATATCCCCTAAAAGTAAAAACGGCGGGTACTATTTCTATTCGGACTGCCAAGGCGAACGAAAATCTCGGAACGAACATTGAGGGAGACGAAATAAGACGCATTCTTGAAGGTCTCGAGATGAATGTTACAGAGTCCGGTAACGGAACCTATATGGTAACGCCTCCCAGTTTCAGAGTTGATGTATGGCGAGAGATAGATCTGATAGAGGAGATTGCCCGACTTCATGGATATGAAAACATCCCGGTTACAATTCCTGCCGTTTCGTCCGGGGCTGATATGAAAGATCGAAAGGCAGTTCTTATTG
>CAZCGI010000117.1:1935-6107 GCA_964498145.1 uncultured Syntrophaceae bacterium | reverse complement strand
TGAAACTCCGGGGTGACGATTCATTGTATTTCGGAGATTTTCTGAAACAGGGTGCCCATTCGTCTCATGATGAGGTTTTGAACGAAAGACTTCAGGCGGCCTCTCCGGATGATACAGCGACCCTCATTTATACATCGGGGACGACGGGTGATCCCAAAGGGGTGATGCTTACCCATGCCAATTTCTGCCATCAGATCGATGCCGTCGATGCCAATTTCAATCTGGGCCCGAAAGATCGTTCTCTCTGCTTCCTTCCGTTGAGCCACGCCTATGAACGGGCATGGTCGTATATTGTTTTCAAAAATGGGGCGCAGAACAACTATCTCGCCAATCCCAGACAGATACTCGAATATATGCAGGACGTCAAACCGACGGCCATGGTAAGCGTGCCGCGACTCTATGAAAAGATCTATTCTACGGTATATGACCGCCTGGAAAAGGCGCCGCCGTCCAAAAAGAAGCTGTTTAACTGGGCGATAGCCGTCGGAAGTGAATACGAATATGCGGTACGGAGACAGGATGCGGGACTCGGGCTGAAGGTCAAACATTGGCTTGCCGATCGGCTTGTACTGAGCAAGATACGGGATATCGTCGGAGGTCCCAAGAACTTTTTCTCGGCAGGAGGCGCCGCGCTGTCAAAAGATATCGAGGAATTTTTCTTTGCTGCGGGGCTTCTCGTTTGTGAGGGCTACGGACTGACGGAATCGTCTCCCATGATTACATACAATTGTCCCGGTGCATTCAGATTCGGAACCGTGGGCAGACCGGTGCCGCTGTGCGAGGTAAAGATCGGAGAAGACGGGGAAATTATGGCCCGAGGCCCAAACATTATGAAAGGGTATTACAACAAGCCGGAGGATACGGCGGAAACGATCGTTGACGGGTGGCTGAAAACGGGAGACGTCGGAATTATCGATGAGGACGGATTTATCAAAATCACTGACAGGATCAAGGATCTCATCATAACGTCAGGAGGAAAGAACATAGCGCCTCAGCGTATCGAAACGTTAGTGGGACGGGATCACTATATTGAACAAATCGAGGCAATTGGAGATGGGAGAAAGTATGTCAGTGCGCTAATTGTTCCCGCATTTCCGGCACTGGAAGCATACGCCCGTGAAAAGGGGATTACCTTTGCATCGCGGGAGGAACTGGTGCAAAAACATGAGATCATTGACTTTTACCGAAAACGGATCGACGATCAGTCGAGTGAGTTGGCGGGGTATGAGAAGATTAAAGCCTTTGCGCTGCTTCCCACTGAATTCACCCAGGAAGGAGGCGAATTGACGCCGACAATGAAAATCAAGCGCAAAGTCGTTGTGGAGAAGTACCGTGATATTATTGATGCCATGTATGGCGATGAATGAGACATTCCGGCTTTAATAAAAATCTGGGTGTCTTTGATATGAATGGGTTGACGGATTGTTGGCTGCATCTATTTTCGCTGTGACAACAATCCGTCAAGTTGACCCCAACATGTGCCATGTCGTTCTTGAAAACTGACATCATCCTGAAAACAAATAAAAAATGCTTGATATTTTTATAATAATGAGTATTACTAGCGTATAGCCAGTCGTATAGCGGCGATGTAGCAGGGAAAGGAACGTTGGGATATGGTTACGTCCCGTCTCGATGATACATACACAGGCTCGTTATTGCCCGCTGTAAAGCAGGTTAATGAGGTGCTTCCTCCGACTTATGGTGGGCGGTCGCGCAGTCAGGAGTATGCACTCTCATCAAGCGCCGCACAATATCGCATGACCGTCCAGGTCAGCCGTCCGGAAGCAGACGGACAGCTCCTGTATTACGACAGAACTTCTGCTGTCGCATCAGCAACCCGTTCCATCGGTCCCCGGGTGTATGTTGAAAAAGGTACATATGTCGACACCTGGGCATGATCCCTTTCACTAACCATCCACATGGTGCTTTTTCTACGGTCTCTTGATTTCTTATAATGTCGCTGTGTTCGGAAGATAAACAGATTCGCCGAATTCTTCTCTCATCTCTGTTCTGCTTTCAGGAATTTGCTACGAGTAGAGAATTTCCGATATGTGGACAAACGTAATGTCCGAATGGTCGTAAGTGTTGATAAAGTCTCCGATGGCCCGTGCCGTAACACTGGATGGGTGGCCGATTCCAATGGCGTATCCGTATTTTCGTGCGCACCACATGAGTCTGTGAAGCTGAAGAAGAATGGCAGTTTCATCACGGGAATTATCCAGAAAGATGTTTCTGCGGGCCGTCGTCATATTCAGTTGTCGAGCTGTCCTGTATGCCTTTGAATGATTCGATGTAAGGCTGTCGATAAAGAAGAGTTCCTTTTCCTTGATGATTCTCAATGTTTCGGTAATTTCGCTCTTGCACTCCGTAAACCGTGAACCCATATGATTGTTAACACCGATGGCGTAGGGAACATCGGAGACATTATCTTCGATAATTTTACCGATGGTCATTACCTCATCACCTACATAGAGCGCGCCGGGACCGGGATCAAGATGCAGATTGTATGGTTCCATCGGTTGGTGAAGCATGACTTCGTGGCCGTCGTTCCTGATCTCACTTGCAAGGAATGATGAATATGTGAGTCGCGGTAAGATGGAAAACGTTATGGGAATTTTCAGTTTCAGGAATCGATGAACTTGGGTGAGACTGTTCCCGATATCATCAATGATCAGAGCTACGCGAGGACGGGGGAAAAACTCTCCACGGAGTTTTTCAAGGGCACGTGCCTTGGAAAAAACGCCTATATTCAGGATACATCCAGCCATCAAAAGGGTGCTTTTGTTCAAAAAGCTTCGTCGATCCATGGGAGCGTCTTTTCTTTGCTGAAGTTGAAGTCGAATATCTCCCCTTTGCGAGGTACCTCATGCCAAAACCCAAGTTTATGAACCAATACAATATATTGTGGTTTTAGTCAAGTATTAATACTATATATTGATTGAATAATTATCGTACTATGTGCGTACCGACATAAGGAGAGATGGATTGAATAAAAAATCAATATCTTAACGAACATTCAATGATGTATAATGATCGGCAATTGGGCAATGGTTGAACACCAAAAAATGTGATGTGTATTGACTACCCGATGGGGAGGAAGCTGTGGAATCGATCGATTTTATGAATAAGGTATACAGGGGCGTGCTTGATCAATCGGTATTTCAGTCGTATCGAGGACCGAAGAATCTTGAAATCGTTGAAGATCTTCTCAAGCGATACGAAGAACTTCTTGAAGCGTATCCTCCGAAAGAGCTGGAGGAACTCGGCAGAATTCCTAATGACATGCTAAACAAGATGGGTAATCTCGGCCTCTTCGGACTGTCTGTCCCTGAGACATACGGCGGGCTGGGGTTGGACCTGTGGGACCAGTTGAAAATTGTCGAAGCAGTTGCAGGCCTTGATATGTCAGCAGCCCTGGCATTTCTTGCCCATCTCCTGATTGGAATCAAGGGAATCGAACTTTTCGGAACGGAGGAGCAAAAGCAACGGTACCTTGTTCCGGCAGCGAAAGGACAAATGATTTTTTCGTATGCCTTGACCGAGCCGAAAATCGGTTCTGATGCCCGACATATCGAAACGAAAGCTGAGCTGTCGGAAGACGGTACTCATTATGTCCTTAATGGTGTGAAGACATACATAACAAATGCAAACTACGCCCAGGGGATGACAGTTTTTGCCCAGCTTGATCCAGAGAATCCCGGTTTTATGGGAGCATTCATTATCGAAACAACCTGGGACGGCGTAAAAATCGGAGCGGATATGCCCAAGATGGGGTTGAAGAGCAGTTCCACCGCCATGGTTCGCTTTGAGGACGTTCGCATTCCCGTGGAGAATTTGTTGGGAACGCCGGGCGACGGATATACCATTGCAATGACCGTCCTCAACTATGGCCGGCTCGGGCTCATGGCGGCTTCATCAGGTGTGACAAAGCGGTCCTATCATGATATGCGGGCGCGGGCGCAATCAAGAATTCAGTTTGGCGTGCCGATTGAGACCTTCCCCCTTATACAGGAGAAAATCGTCCGTGCCCGGGTGCACGGCTTCGTCATGGAAACGATGAATTATTTTTCAGCGGGATTATTAGAGTATGATCCAGATCACAATCCTGTTATTGAAACATCTCATTGCAAGCTTTTCGGAACGAATAAGGCATGGGAAACCCTCTATGATGC
>CAZCGI010000117.1:0-1835 GCA_964498145.1 uncultured Syntrophaceae bacterium | reverse complement strand
GACGAGTCGACATTTCTTCGATACAAAACGTGAACGGTTGATAGATGAGATTTTCGGCATGCTGTCGTAGCAAATTTTAGAGTTGTTATTATACTGACTGAAGGGCAGCGGCGTGGTTCCATTCCTGGTCGGAAGATTCCCGGCATCGATGAGCCGTTCATACTATTCCCGTCGAGGAATCCTTATACAAAATTCTTGACAAATAATTGAATCCATGTATGTTTACACTTCTGTAACTAATGAGAAAATAAGCGATTTTGGTCTAACAGCGTAACAGGTGATTCGGGTTCGGTCGTTGTCGAGATCGGAGTAGCTGTAGAGGTTTTGTTTCCAATAGCGCGCATATCGTTTCGTTACGTAACACCGACTCAATTCTGATTTCAATTCCTCTTAAAAATTGGTCCGCGGAATACATGGTCCGATTATCTTGGCGTGTTCATCTGTTCGGAAGTGTGCCGACTGGCGGTAAGCATGGAACGTGGCAGGTGATAAGGCTCATCATGTCAGTTTCTCAGAAGGCTTCGCCGGCCGAATCGGCATATCGAGGAAAATCAGGTACCGATATTTTTCCGATCCGAGCAAGGAAAATTGATTTTTTCAAGACCATCCATCAATGAGATGGGTAAGAAATATCTTATTCATTTGTTGTAAACGATATCGAATCATTGGAACAGTGAAATGAATGATACCACAACCGATAAGACCATGAAACAGAGAGTGGCCGACCTGGAAAAGTCAGTGTCGGAATACGGCAAAGTTGTCGAAACATTGCGGGAAAGTGAACACATTTATCGAACGATTTCGGAGAAAAGCTTCGCCGGAATTTATGTCGTCCAGAATGGAAGATTTCGGGCTGTTAATGCCAATGCCGCATCCTATGCCGGGTATACCATCGAGGAATTGGTCGGTACCAAGTCTGATCAAGTTGTTCATCCTGACGATCGAGGGCGAGTCAAGCGAAACGCCCGTGAAATGCTCCGGGGGGAGCGATTGTCTCCCCATGATTTCAGGATTGTCACGAAAAAAGGAGAGATCCGTTGGGTCATGGAGACGGTGACCTCGATATCGTATGACGGAAAACCGGCTATACTCGGTAATTCAATGGATATCAGCGAGCGTAAAATGTCGGAAGAAATGCTTCAGCAGTCGGAAAACCTGTATCGCACCATATTTGAAAACACCGGTACGGCCACGATTATCATTGAAAAAGATACGATCATATCATTGGTCAATACCGAATTTGAAAAGATGACCGGGTATTCCAAAGAAGATTGGGAGGGCAAGCGAAGCTGGACAGAATTCGTTGTCCGGGAGGATGTAGAACGAATGCGGCGGTATCATTATTTGCGAAGGGATGATGCCAATGCGGCGCCACGAAATTATGAATTCGGCTTGATTGATAGTTGGGGGAGAATACGAGACGTCTTTCTGACAGTTGCCATGATTCCGGGGACAAAGAAAAGTGTGGCATCCTTTGCTGACATGACGGAGCGAAAAATGGCCTTGAGAAAGGCGCGTGAATCAGAAAACTGGTATCGGACCATATTCGAAACCACCGGGACGGCAACAATTATTATCGAAGAAGATACCGTTATGTCACTGGTCAATACGGAATTTGCCCAGTTATCGGGAGCGTCAAAGGAATATTGTGAGGGAAGAAGCTGGACGGACTTTATTGTTCCTGAAGACGTTGGGCGGATGAAACAGTACCATCATCTGAGGCGTCTCGATCCGAATGCGGCACCTCGAAATTATGAATTTGGTTTTCATGATATACAGGGAAATCGAAAAGATCTGATGATAACCATATCGATGATTCCGGGGACAAAGAAAAG
>CAZCGI010000116.1:0-6110 GCA_964498145.1 uncultured Syntrophaceae bacterium | reverse complement strand
TTGGCAGTCCTCATAATTGCGATTACCTTGTCAAGAAGTTCTAATTCTTCCATAAGTCCCTTTTCCACTTCATCTGCTTATAAATTATAATATGCTGACATCAATTCTTTCCTAGAATTGCAGGCCCGCTTCACGCGCTCCATCGGCTAATGCCTTAACCCTTCCGTGGTAGAGAAATGGCCCTCTGTCAAACACGGCCTTTGTGACATTTCTAGCCGTCAACTTTTGTGCTAGCAAAGAACCAACTTTTTTTGCCGCCTCACTTTTTTTCAATCCAGAGAGATTTCCTCTAAGCTCTTTACTCTGCGTGGAAGCGCTTGCTATCGTCTGCCCCACATCATCTGCGACAGCCTGTACATAGATATGTTTCGCACTCCGAAATACGGAAAGACGCGGTCTCTCTTCAGTACCGAAAAGCTTCCCTCTTACTCTTTGTTTGCGCTTTGCTCTTATTTGGTCTAATCTCTTTGTTGAACCCAACGTCGAACCTCTCTCTATCTAAAAATTATTTTCCGGCAGACTTGCCAACTTTCCTTCTGACCTTTTCACCGGCATATCTGATTCCCTTCCCCTTGTAGGGTTCAGGCTTCTTGATACCTCGTATCTGAGCTGCTACTCTTCCCACAAATTCCTTATCAATACCGGACACAGCCATGTTGACCTGTCTGTCAATCTTGATGGATATACCTTCGGGGATTGCATATTCCACCGGTTTTGAATATCCGACAAATAATCTTAGTGTCTTATCATCAATCAACTCCGCACGATATCCGACGCCACTGATTTCGAGCCCTTTCGTAAAGCCAGCGCTTACGCCGGTCACCATATTGTCAATCAATGTCCTCACGAGACCGTGGAAGGATCTTCCTCGCTTATTTTCGGCCACTCTCTGCACGTTGATCATGTTGTTGTCTATTGCAACGTTCACTTCCTTCGGAATATCCTGCGAAAGTTTTCCTTTCGGACCTTCAACGACAACGAGCGACTCTTCTACCGCAACTTTGACGCCGCTCGTAATTTCTATCGATTTTTTACCAATTCTAGACATGCGTGAATCTCCCAGTTAACATTGCGTGTTTTTCCTACCATACATTACAGAGAATTTCTCCCCCGACATTCATGTCACGCGCCTCTTTGTCAGTTATAATGCCCCGTGATGTTGAAAGGACTGCCATACCATATCCATTTAGAACTTCTGGAATTTCCTTGCTTCCAACATAGAATCTCCGCCCGGGCTTACTCACTCTCTGAATATCGGTAATAATTCTTTCATTTGAATCCGAATATCTCAGGTAGATTCTCAAAAGTCCCATTCGTCGTTTGCCATCCCGCTTGACCTCAAAACCATTTATATAACCGCTCTTCTTCAGAACTTTTGCAATATTTAAATTCATTCTGGAAAAAAGCACATCAACACTTTTGAACCTTCGATGATTGGCATTCCTTACCCTCGTCAGCATATCAGCAATAGGATCAGACATTCCCATAAGGCTTCTCCTCTACCAACTCGATTTTATGACGCCGGGCAGCGCCCCGCTCGAAGCGAGTTTTCTCAAACATAATCTGCACATATCAAATTTCCTGTAATATGCTCGCGGTCTCCCACAGAGAGGACATCTATTATACTCTCTTACAGCAAACTTCTTCGTCCGTGTTGCTTTCGCAATTAAGGATTTTTTCGCCACGCTCACTCCTCCGGCTTCATCTGCTAATTTCTAAAAGGAACTCCCATCAATCGTAACAATTGTCGAGCCTCATCATCAGACTTTGCCGATGTGACAATCGTAATGTTCATTCCTCTCACTTTGTCGATTTTATCATATTCGATTTCAGGAAAAATAAACTGCTCCCGGACACCAAGAGAAAAATTTCCCCGTCCGTCAAAAGATCGTGGTGAAATTCCCCTGAAATCCCTAATGCGCGGAATCGCAACATTGACCAGCCTGTCAAAAAACTCATACATTCTTTCACTGCGCAACGTAACCGAACAGCCAATCGACATTCCTTTTCGAACCTTAAACGTTGCGATCGACTTCCTCGCTTTTGTAATCACCGGTCTCTGTCCAACGATCACTGCAAGTTCTTCAGCGGCATTGTCGAGCACTTTGATATTCTGTGTTGCCTCACCCAGTCCCATATTGACAACAATCTTCTCGATTTTAGGGACTTGCATTGTATTTTTATAATTAAATTCCTTCATTAAAGCAGGAATGACTTCTTTTCTATAATATTCTTTCAAACGTGCCATGGATTATCCTCACCCTATTCATCCAAGATCTCGTTGCACTTTTTGCAGACACGAACTTTTTTCTTATCCTCCAGAACCTTAACACCAACCCGAACGCCAGTATTGCACTTATTGCACAGTACCATCACATTGGATATATGAATGGATCCTTCTTTTTCAACTACACCGCCCTTGCCCCTTGCATCGGGCCGTTGATGTCTCTTGACGATGTGCAGTTTCTCTATGACAACTCGATTCTTCTCTTTAACAACAGAGAGAACCTTGCCGGTTTTTCCTTTTTCCTTCCCGGCAGTTACTTGAACTATATCGCCTTTCTTTATGTGCAGTTCGCGCATCTTTATATCCTCGACTTACTTTCTACCACGGTAGTATATTAAATTACCTCAGGAGCCAGAGATACTATTTTCATAAAGCGCCGTGCCCGCAACTCCCGTGCAACCGGCCCAAAGATTCTGGTTCCGATCGGCTCACCGGCGTCATTTATGAGTACAGCGGCATTATCGTCAAATCTGAGACTGGAACCGTCATCCCGACCGATTTCTTTTCTGGTCCTTACGACAACGGCTTTCATCACATCTCCCTTTTTAACCTTCGAATTGGGAATAGCCTCTTTTACCGAAACAATGATAATGTCACCGATCGAAGCATATCGCCTTCTGCTTCCACCCAACACTTTTATACAAGCTACTTTTTTAGCGCCTGAGTTATCTGCAACACTTAATTTGGTCTGCATCTGTATCATAATTCACCCCAAAACATACCCATCATATACCGATATTCACAACGTGCCGTTATTTCGCCCGTTCCAGTATTTCACGTACCCGCCATCGTTTCTCTTTACTGATAGGACGCGACTCTACAATCATCACAGTATCACCGATATTGCATCCGTTGTTCTCATCGTGGGCTTTGTATTTTTTATGCTGTCTTAAATATTTATGGAATTTGGGATGCTTAATCAATCTCTCTGTTAAAACAACGACGGTTTTATCCATTTTATTACTCACAACAACGCCCTGGATGGTTCTTTTATTACCCCTTGTCTCCATATTCTACTTACCATCCTCCTTTTCACTCAGAACGGTCTTTATACGCGCGATATCTTTTCTTACTTGTTTCAATGCAGAAGTGGAGTCCAGTTGCCCTGTAGCGTGTCTGAAACGGAGCTTGAAAAGTTCCTCAGTAAGATTTTTCTCTTTTTCTTTTAACTCCTCACTACCGAGGTCTCGTATCTCTTTAATCTTCATCAAAAATCTCCCTCGTCAGAAACTTTGTTTTTACCGGAAGCTTATGAGCTGCCAATCTGCATGCCTCGCGCGCCATCTCCTTAGAAACACCTTCGATTTCGTACAGAACACGGCCCGGTTTGACAACGGCAACCCACTCTTCAGGAGAACCTTTTCCCTTACCCATTCTGGTTTCCGCCGGTTTTTTTGTTACCGATTTATGGGGAAATATCCTGATCCATATCTTTCCGCCACGCCTAACATGGCGAGTCATGGCAATACGGGCCGACTCAATCTGTCGTGCTGTAATTCTACCGCATTCGAGAGCTTGAATGCCGAACTGACCAAAATCAATCTTATCACCGCCCTTTGACTTTCCGCTCATGCGGCCCTTTTGACTTTTTCTATACTTTATTCTCTTTGGAGCTAACATATCGTCTATCCCGCTTCAGCTACAATGTACTGTTTTTAAATAGCCATATCTTTTTTATCCGGCAAAACCTCGCCATGGAATATGAGAACCTTGATTCCGATGACACCATAGGTCGTCCTCGCCTCGGCAAAACCATAATCAATATCAGCCCGCAGTGTATGAAGGGGAACGCGTCCCTCCCGGTACCACTCGCGTCGCGCCATTTCCGCACCGCCGAGCCGTCCTGCGCAGGCAATTCTGACTCCCTGTGCACCAAATTTAAGAGCAGATGTAACACTTCTTTTCATTGCCCGTCTAAACGCAACTCTTCTCTCAAGCTGAAGGGCAACATTTTCAGCAACAAGCTGTGCATCTACTTCAGGTTTCCGTACTTCCAGTATATTGATAATGACTTCTCCCATCATTATCTTCTCGAGTTCTTGTTTCAGCTTCTCGATTTCTGCGCCTTTTCGTCCGATAATGATTCCCGGACGGGCTACACGCATATTTATCTTGGCTTTATCTGCGGCTCGCTCAATTTCGATCTTTGAAATACCGGCATGGTAAAATTTGTCTTTCAAATATCGCTTTATTTTAAGATCTTCGTGAAGGAGCTGGCTATAGTTTTTCTCGCCAAACCACTGGGAATCCCATGTTTTAATTATTCCTAACCTCAGCCCGATCGGGTTAACCTTTTGCCCCAAGCTTCACCTCCTGCTACTCTAGTGTTCGCCAAGTATAATCGTAATATGGCTCATTTTTTTTCGTATCGGCGCAACTCTTCCCTGTGCACGAGCTCTCCACCGCCTTATAGTGGGACCCTGACCGACATATGTTTCCTTCACGTATAGTATATTTTCGTCGATATTCGGATTCTGTGTGGCATTTGCAACTGCGGATTTCAGCACTTTTTTAACAATACCGGCCGCCTTTTTCGGCGTAAATGTCAAGATGCGTTCCGCCTCTTCGACCTTCTTTCCCCGAATCATATCAACAACCAATCTCACCTTTTGCGGTGAGATGCGCACATATCTTACAACAGCTCTTGCTTCCATATTCACCAAAACTCCGAGCGTCAATTTTTCTATCGTTTATCGCCTCTTCATCCGCGACTTTCGGTCACCTGCATGACTGTAAAAGGTTCTCGTCGGGGCGAATTCGCCGAGTTTGTGCCCTACCATATTTTCCGTAATAAAGACGGGAATAAATTTCTTTCCGTTATGCACAGCAAATGTATGTCCCACAAATTCAGGCGTTATGGTCGAACGACGAGACCACGTTTTTATCACAGCTCTACTGCTCGTTTCTTCAGCCCTCTGAACCTTGTTGAACAGATGATCGTCTACAAACGGACCCTTTTTGATTGATCGTGCCACCCTTAACCTCTTCTCTTTACTATATATTTATCGGAATTTCTATTTTTTCTCGTCTTATAACCCTTTGTCGGCACACCCCACGGCGTACAGGGATGACGTCCACCCGATGATTTTCCTTCTCCCCCGCCCATGGGATGGTCAATCGGATTCATGGCAACACCGCGCACTTTTGACCGCCGTCCGAGCCATCTCGTTCTTCCGGCCTTGCCGATGCTGACATTCTCATGCTCAATATTCCCTATTTGACCGATCGTTGCCCGGCATTCAACATGCACTTTCCGAACTTCCCCCGACGGGAGACGAATCTGCGCATACGATCCTTCCTTTGCCATAAGCTGGGCATACGAACCGGCGCTTCGGATCAACTGACCACCCTTGCCGATTTTCAGCTCGATGTTATGAATATGAGACCCCAAGGGAATGTTTTTCAGCGGCATCGTATTGCCTGGCTTAATATCAGCTCGTTCACTGCTGATAACGGAATCCCCTACCGTCAACCCTACAGGCCATAAAATATATCGCTTTTCTCCATCAGGGTAGTGCAGGAGTGCAATTCTTGCAGATCGATTCGGATCGTATTCAATGGAGGCGACCTTTGCCGGGATGTCAGTCTTTTCTCGCTTAAAGTCTATGATTCTGTATCGCCGTTTGTGTCCTCCACCGATATGCCTGCTCGTAATTCGCCCTTTATTGTTCCGTCCACCCGATTTTTTCAACGGTCGTAGAAGACTTTTTTCAGGTTCAGTCGATGTAATTTCATCATGCGTCAGATAACTCTGATATCGACGACTCGGCGATGTCGGTTTAAAAAATTTAACTGCCATTACTACCGTGCCCTTCTCTCTTTG
>CAZCGI010000115.1:0-6200 GCA_964498145.1 uncultured Syntrophaceae bacterium | reverse complement strand
AGGGAACGGTGGAGCACATGATGGCGATGGGCGTCGATACCATCATTGAAGCTGGCCCGAAACGAACACTGTCCGGACTGATTAAACGAATAAATGCCACGGTCAAAACAGCGAACATCGAGGACATGGAATCCTTGAATAAAGCGAGAGCCATCCTGAATGGTCACAAAACGATTAATGCATAATGATGAGAAAATCGCCTTAGTGACGGGAGGGTCACGGGGAATCGGACGAGCAATCGCCACAGCGCTTGCGGAAGCGGGCGCCTTTGTATTCATCAATTATCGTAAAGATACGAAGGGAGCGGAAGAAACGCTTCGGACCATCGTGGATAATGGCGGAAATGGTGAAATCTGCAAATTCGATATATCCGATTTTCAGAAAACCCAGCAGACGATCGAAGAAATGATCGAAAAGAAAGGACCTATCGGAATTCTCGTTAATAATGCGTCAGTGTCCATCGACGGTCTTTTTGCCAGAGTAAAAGAAAAGGACTGGGACACGATTATCGGAGTAAATCTGAAAGGTACTTTCAATTGCTGCAGGGCCGTTGTCAAACACATGATGAAACAGCGCTGGGGAAGAATTGTCAACATTTCCTCGGTTGTCGGTGAGGCGGGAAATGCCGGACAGGCATGCTATTCCGCATCAAAGGCGGGGATTATCGGATTGACGAAATCACTGGCCAGGGAACTGGCCCCTCGAAACATTTGCGTCAATGCTATTGCCCCGGGATTTATTACAACAGACATGACAGCTGCGATCTCAGACGAGATGCGAAGTAAAATTATTGAACAAATCCCCTTGTCACGGGTCGGCACTCCAAACGACATTGCCGGTGTGGTCGCGTTTCTTGCGTCTTCGGATGCCGATTACATTACAGGACAGGTTATTCATGTAAACGGGGGAATCTATATGTAACATCACGATGCCGGTGAGTCGACAGCCAGATTTAATTGCGGAAAAAGGCAAATTGATTGGTAGAAGTAGCGATGAAGACAGCTCAAATACCACAACAACCATATTAACAATGCGGGTTTATTGTTACCGTATCGAGTGGTGATGCATTTCGATCTCGAATTTTCGACAACTAATCCAATTCTTGCCTAAACAATGATAATGATAAAAAGCTAAAAATAAATACAGGTTCCATACCATTAAAGAAGGAGGATATCTGAAAATGAACATTGAAGAAAGCGTGATAAAAATCATCATTGAACAGCTCAACGTCTCCGAAGAAGAATGTGTCCCTGAAGCAAAATTTATCGATGATCTGGGAGCTGACTCGCTCGATCTGGTTGAACTTGTAATGGCGATGGAAGATCATTTCGGACTCGAAATTTCCGACGATGATCTGGCAAAGATTTCAACTATCAAGGATGTTATTGACTATATAACAGCCCGGGTATAACGCCATCAGTATAAATGAGAGGATCTGCCGGTGAAGAAAAGAGTAGTTGTTACCGGAATGGGCACGATTAACCCGCTGGGCAACAACGTGGATGATACATGGAAGTCCATCCGTGACGGCATATCGGGAATAGCGGAAATTACAAAGTTTGACGCAACGCAGTTAAAAACCAGAATTGCGGGTGAACTGAAGAATTTTGATCCGCTGACGTTTCTTAATGCAAAAGAAATTCGCCGATTAGACGATTTCATTATTTATGCCCTTGCATCTTCTGAAATGGCACTTGACGATTCGAAACTCGTTATCGATAAGAGTCAGGCTGAACGACTGGGGGTATTCATGGCTTCAGGCATCGGTGGTATTTCCACCATCGAGAAGGAACACGAAGTCATCATGACAGCCGGACCGAAAAAAATTTCACCATTTTTAATTCCGGGAGCCCTTCCGAATCTCGCAGCGGGAAATGTAGCCATTAAATTCGGCGCAAAAGGTCCTATCAGTTGTCCGGTAACTGCCTGCTCAGCGGGGAATAATGCAATCGGCGAAGCATACAGAAACATCGCATTCGGCTATGCCGACATCATGATTGCCGGGGGTGTCGAAGCAGCCATAACTCCCCTCGCTATGGCGGGATTTAATTCGATGCGGGCACTGTCGACACGGAACGAAGCCCCTGAAGCGGCAAGCAGACCGTTCGACCGAGATCGGGACGGCTTTGTTATGAGCGAGGGTGGCGGTGTGCTCATTTTGGAAGAAATGGATCAAGCACTCCAAAGAGGTGCTTCAATATACGCTGAAATTGTGGGTTACGGATTAACCTGCGATGCCTATCATGTTGCGGCACCACCACCGGGGCATCCGGGAGCGGAACGTTGCATGCGTCTCGCGTTGGAAGACGCACACTTGGAACCCGCAGGAATAGATTATATCAATGCCCACGGTACAGCAACACAACTGAACGACGAATACGAACTGGAAGCAATAAAAAAAGTGTTTGGAAACGAGAGTCGGAGTACGGCGGTAAGTTCCACAAAATCAATGACAGGCCATCTGCTTGGTGCAGCAGGAGGATTGGAGGCAATAATTTCAATCAAATCCATCGTCGAAGGAATCATTCCCCCAACGATCAACCTGGATAATCCTATCGAGAACTGGGGCACCAACCTTGTCCAACACACAATGCAGAAGAAAGACATACGCGCCGTCATGTCAAATGCATTCGGATTCGGCGGGGTCAATACAGCAGTTATATACCGGAAGTTCGAACCATAGGGGGAATAGCCGTGCATATAATTATCGGTGCCGATCATGCCGGATACTTCCTTAAGGAAGAGATTAAGAACTATCTCCATGAAAAGAACATCGATGTGATCGATGTGGGACCATGGAGTGATGAATCGGTCGATTACCCCGACTTTGGCTCCCGTGTGGCCGAACGGGTGTCTTCGGGTGAAATCGAACGAGGGATCCTTATATGTGGCTCAGGCATCGGCATGTCCATCGTAGCCAACAAGTTTCCCCATGTGAGAGCAGCACTGTCCCTCGATGCGGATACGGCGATGATGAGCAGGAAACACAACAATACGAATATCCTTGCCCTCGCAGCAAGGAAAACTGATGTAGAAACGGCAAAGGAAATCGTTGCCGTCTGGCTTGCCACCGAATTTGAGGGCGGCCGGCATATACAACGGCTGAAAAAAATAGAAACTATAGAAAAAAAATTCATTTCGGTATAAAGTAGCGGCTGTCTGCCGCCATCAATTCAAATAAAACACAGGGCTGCAGGAACAAGCCCTGCTTAACCATGAAACCTAACCAAGGAGGAAAAGGGAATGTCAATGTTGTCAAAGATCGATCCGGAAATCGCTCGTGCCATTATGTTGGAGACAAAGCGACAGGCAGGAAAGATTGAACTTATCGCATCGGAAAATTTCGTCAGTGAGGCAGTACTGGAAGCGCAGGGATGTATTATGACAAACAAATACGCCGAGGGCTATCCGGGAAAACGTTATTACGGCGGATGCGAATTTGTCGACATGGCTGAAACCCTTGCAATCGAAAGAGCAAAACAGTTGTTCGGAGCGGAGCACGTCAATGTGCAGCCCCACTCGGGTACACAGGCCAACATGGCGGTCTACTTTGCAACCCTTCAGCCGGGCGATACGATCCTTGGCATGAATCTGTCCCACGGGGGACACCTCTCTCACGGCAGCCCGGCCAATTTTTCCGGAAGACTCTATAAGGTGGTTTCTTATGGTGTGGACAAAGAAACGGAATTCATTGATTTCAATGAAGTGGAAGACCAAGTCAAACAACACAAACCTAAAATGATCGTCGTGGGAGCCAGTGCCTATCCGCGAAAAATAGATTTCCAAAAGTTCCGCGAAATAGCCGACAAGGGTGATGCCATCATCATGGCAGATATTGCCCATATCGCCGGTCTCGTAACAGCCGGACTCCATCCGGACCCCGTCCCCGTCTGTGAATTTGTCACAACAACGACTCACAAAACACTGCGGGGCCCGAGAGGCGGAATGATCATGTGCAAGGAAAATTATGCCAAAATTCTCAACAGTCGTGTGTTCCCCGGCAGTCAGGGCGGACCACTCATGCATGTCATCGCTGCAAAAGCTGTTGCCTTCAAAGAGGCCCTCTCTGACGATTTTAAGCAATATCAGAAACAGATTATCGCAAATGCGCAGGCGATGGCGGAAGAGCTGAAGGCCCACGATTTCCGTCTTGTTTCAGGTGGAACGGACAATCATCTTATGCTCGTGGATCTCACCAACAAAGGAATCACCGGCAAAGACGCCCAGGAAACACTTGATCTTGCCGGCATTACAGCAAACAAAAACGGGATTCCGTTCGACACGCGGGGCCCTCAGGTTACCAGCGGTATACGGCTGGGAACACCGGCGGCAACCTCACGCGGCATGAAAGAAGAAGAGATGAAAAAGATTGCCCGCTTGATCGCCCATGTCGTCGAAGATATTCACGACCAGAAAAGGATAGAAGACGTAAAGAAAGAAGTCGAAGATCTCTGTACGAGATTCCCCCTTTACAGCGAGCGACTTGCCGAATAGTTAACGGCTTCGGAGAAAAGGCAATCCTGCCGAATACATGCAATGCAACCGAGCATCTCAATAAAACCAACAGGTGGGAAAACCGTTGTAATGGAGACAAAATCTGATATCCGATATGGAAACAATAAATCGGAAAGCACGGACACTGAACGTCCTTCCCATGGGGGAGAGCCCCGTCCCAGATGGGACCAGTATTTCATGGACATTGTGGAACTCGTGGGGAAACGCTCCACCTGTCTGAGGCGAAAAGTCGGTGCCATCCTCGTTAAGGATAAAAGGATTTTGACAACCGGTTACAATGGTCCGCCCATGGGCATTGCCCATTGTTCGGAAACAGGGTGTCTGAGGGATAAATGGAACATCCCATCCGGTGAACGGCACGAACTGTGCCGCGGCCTCCATGCAGAGCAAAATGCTATTATTCAGGCGGCATATCATGGTATAACCATCAACGGTGCAACTTTGTACTGTTCAAACTTACCGTGCATTATCTGCTCGAAAATGATCATAAACGCTGGAATTAAAGAAATTATATACCGGCACGGATACGCAGATAAACTCGCTGAAGACATGCTTAAAGAAGCCGATATCGAGGTACGCAGGCTGTGAAATGCCCGTTCTGTTCAAATGCTGAAAATAAAGTCATTGATTCCCGGATCAGTAAAGAGGGGAATGCTATCCGCCGAAGGAGAGAATGCCTCGCCTGCGGAAAACGATTTACCACCTATGAATTTGTGGAAGAAGTACTTCCCATGGTGGTCAAAAAGGACGGCAGGAGAGAGGTGTTCGACCGTGGAAAAATCCTGGCGGGATTGAAAAAGGCCTGCGAAAAACGCCCCATCAGCATGAATGTTATCGAAGATATCATCGATAAGATCGAACACGATTGTCAGGATCTTCAACTCAAGGAAATCCCAACATCAATCATCGGCGAAAAGGTTATGAACGAGCTGCAACGTCTCGATGGTGTGGCGTATGTTCGCTTTGCATCGGTCTATCGGGAGTTTAAAGATCCGAATGAATTTGTGGAACAGCTCAAAGATTTTCTGACCGAAAAGGAACGGAAAGGCGAATAAGGTTATAACGGAGAGCAGAGAGAGTCGTCGTATGTTCACTGGAATCATAGAAAGCACAGGCACCATCAAGGATATTGGCCGAAAAGGCGAGGATGCCCGTCTGGAAGTCGATACGCCCATGAACCTTGATGATGTCATGATCGGCGACAGTATTGCCGTGAGCGGTGCATGCCTGACCGTCACGGAGCTCCGGGGCAATGGGTTTATTGCCGATGTATCGGCTGAAACACTCGGAAAAACAACCTTGAAGGCGATGAAGCGAGGTGATCCAGTTAATCTGGAAAAGGCCTTGAAATTAAGTTCTTTTTTGGGTGGACATCTTGTACTCGGTCACGTTGACGGCATCGGAAACATCTGCGATCGATTTGAAAAATCAAATTCCATCATTTTAGGGGTTGAAATCGACGCGAATTTGAGTAAATACGTGGTGGAAAAAGGATCGATCACCATCGATGGAGTCAGCCTGACGGTTAACAGATGTGAAAAAAACAGATTGTATGTTAACATCATGCCCCACACGGCCCGGGCAACAACATTGGAATCTAAAAAAGTGCGTGACTCGGTAAACATTGAAACGGACATACTCGGTAAATACATCGAGAAACTTCTCCACCCCGATAAAGAAACAAG
>CAZCGI010000114.1:0-6201 GCA_964498145.1 uncultured Syntrophaceae bacterium | reverse complement strand
CTCCGAATTCATTCTTCATTAGATCAACTAAATCATAGTTGCCAAGCATTCGAAGACTGTTATCAGGAGTTACGGTCACCCCGTCTTTGTTAATTACGATCTTATAGAGAGTATCGTCTTTCGGTCTTCCTTCCAGAACAATAGCATTATATCCAAGACGAGCCAGAACCTGTGAAGCCTGCCCTCCTGCATTGGCTTCTTTGATACCACCGGTCAGGGGACTTTTGCAGCCGACAGACAGACGACCCGACATGGCCGCGATCGTTCCGCTTAACAAACCGGGCGCAATGACCAGTTTATTATTTTCCCCCAAAGGATGACAGAGCGGAGGAACCTCACGCGAAACAATTGCGGACGTTAATCCTCTCCCTCCCAATCCTTTGTAATCACCCATAGGTACTTCTGTTACCCGGGGACCTCCTTCGGACCCCATATTTATTCTGAGAATTTTATCCATAGCCACTCTCCTCTCCTGGATACGGCCTCCTGTCAACCTTCCGATATTCTGATCAAACATCGACGCTGTGTCTGGCCTGTGAATCAAGAAAGCCCTCAGGAGGCAAATCTTTTACCCGGATATTTCCTAAAATGGAATTCCGGATTTACGGTAAATATTACCACTTGGAAACGTTACGGTGTGGAAAAGAAAAAGTCGCCGATAACTACTACAGGCATAATTGAGGCGTTCTATCTAACTTGAAGGGTAGTTTGATACAACTCAGGGGCACATTGAAATATCCTAAGATGAAAAGAGATCTTTGATGAGAGTATTCCATCACCCTCTTTTCAGTTTAATGTACAAGAATGCCTTTTCTTTGTCAACAGAATGAAGACAAATGAAACGACCACTTTTTATCCATTTCACAGATACGATGTTGCCACTAATTTCAAGATCCTTCGGTATATTTTTATATTGACATTATTGTTCAGTTGACATATGAGACAAGCGGTTTTTCTCATCGTAATACTTCTGGTTTTTCTCACTTGCTTTACATCTTCTCAACCTCCATACGCAATGAATGTCAACGTTCTCATCCTTAATAGAATCGGCGACGGAACTGTGCATTAATACGTAACAAGGATTTTGAAGGGATCTATGTCTCTACAACGAACAACACACTATCAAACCGAAGATGTGGAACTATTAATCGATTACAATAATTCACTGGAAAACAATATTTCCTTAACGCGGCTGAACGAAACGTTACTCGATGAAAAGATTCAGGAACTCGAGGAAATCGGTCCTGTGTGCGGAGATCTTTACTGGCTGACCTTTGCCCGCCTTAATGAATTGACACTCTATTGTGCGGGGAATTATGCCGACAATTTCGAATTTTCCGCTGTTGGAGATTTTCTTGTCAATCCGCGCATGATCGTCGTCCATTTCAAGAACCGGAACTATCGGATTATCAAAAATCGTCACATGAAATTAACCGAGCAGTTTCATGACTGCGTTGAAACTGAAAGCGATATCGTGAAATGGCTTAGAGAAGAAACAATGCTTAACATTCAAAAAAAGCCCTTGCTCCCTTATCTCTATGAGAATCTTGAACAGTCCGGTTCAGTTGCCGACGACTATCTTGATTCCATCGACGTGAGAATGAAACAAGTAGCTGATTCAGTGGGATTTTTCGCCTCTTCGAATTTTGTGGACAGTCACCATTTCTATCTCCGCCTCCAAAACACAAATGAATCTGAAAAGGCATTACTGCGGTCAAAACTTTGTTGTTTCTCCACCAGACTGTTTGATGAGTTGGGATGTGATTTTTATCGTAACCTGGATGGAACTTACAAAAGCAGATTTATTCGATAGTGCGTCGCTGATGAGTATGATGCCACCTGCTTAATCGATGTCATAAGGGAAACGCTTGCCGGTGCACAACGACTAATAGTCCTCACTGTCGTCTTCGCCATCCTCATCCTCATCATCCTCGGAGAAATAATCCAGGTCTCCGTTCGATATAAGACACAGGCTTACACCGAGTTCCTCCCTGCAATCCGGGCACAAATCATTTATGTCGTCAACTCCTACTTCCTCCAGAAGATCTTCAATATCTTCCGTCGGGTCAACATAGAGATCGTCTTCCTCATCATACTCTTCAAAGCAACGTTTACAAACTCTCATAAAATCCACCTGTAATTGATAACACTAGCTAGATTTCAGAATTTGTTCACTATTATTCACCTGTTTTCTTTTCCACTGTTGAATTATGATGCTGTGGCACTTTTTCATTGGAAGTGTCTAGGTTTTTTTGTTCAGGTGTTACTTGGTCGACAATCTGCTTTTGCGTATCGGGCGGTTTCACGGCGGCTTCTTTTTTTACGTCCGGTGCCGGTACCTTCTCTGCGGCAGGTTCGGCTGCTCCCTTATCCGGCACTGTCTGTTCTTTCAGTACATTGAATTTATTCTGAAGTTCTTCAAACTTTGCTTTCATGGCTTCAGCATCTGCAATAGCCGTTTCTTTTTCGCTGATTGACAATTTCAGGGCAGCATTCTCTTTCTCAAGGAGCGCAAGTTTTTCTTCGAGACGTTTCGATGTTGTCACCAGTTTGTTTTCAGTTTCCGCAACCGTTTTTTTCAATACGTTCACATCGGTTTTCAATGATTTTGTTTCCGCACTTAGAATGTTATTACTTTCTTCCATTTTCTCAAGATAGACAATCGTATCCTTGAGATATTTCTTGTAATCCGGCTTATGCTTCTTATCAATGCCCCAGATATAATATCCGAGGAATACCCCACCTCCGAATAACACGACAACCATGATAAGAAACGTTATGAACTCCTTTTTTTTCTTCACTGTTTCAATCCCTCTGGAATACTTCTTAAATGTATCTTTTTTCATCATAACTCACCCACATAGCTCTGAATTGTAATCATTACCCTTTTCTTTTGAATCTTAAGATTAACGAACTGTTCCTCTGCTGATTTCTTTAAGGACAACTTACGTATCTCGCGATCCTGCTCCGGACTTCACACTCGGCACGATGACCTGCGATATAATGCTGTTCGGCATAAAACCCATGTTACTTTCACCTATGCAGTCAGACATGTCTGATCTAACGGCTCCATACAAATAACAGCTTTTATATACCTGATGTTTTCGCCGAAAACAAATTCTATGTCATATCAATCTTCTTAAAAATATATTACATGCTCAGCCATTGCAGCTTGATTGAATTGTATGTCTGTCGATTCGGCTATTGGCAGTATCGTCGATTAAACCGGTCAATAATAGATAAAAACTCAGCAGGCAGTAAATGCCGAACATACGTCACGATCGAATAGGGAATGTCTCGGTAAAAGGCTTGTGCAATGCCACCGGCTATGGATGCCATGGTATCACTGTCACCCCCGAGAGATATTGCTTTCCTTATGGCATCTTCAAAGCTGTTCGATTCGAGGAATGCGATAATCGATTCCGGAACCGAACCTTGACAGGAAACGTCGAAATAATACCCCGGTCGTATATCATCAAGACGTCGACTCAAATCATAGCCAAAACGTTCTTCTATATTCTTCCGAATGTCGTTTTTCGTCTCCCCTCTTCGTGCCAGAAAAATACTCAATGCCGTTGCCTGGGCACCCTTGATACCCTCGGGGTGACTGTGAGTCACGGCGGCGCTCTTTCCTGCCTCCACAAGGACATCATCGACGTTGTCGAATGCAAATCCTACAGGACTCACTCTCATAGCCGAACCATTTCCCCAACTATCATATGGTGATTTTTCGTCAGACATCATCCACCCATAGAATGAACTGCCATAACCGGCATCGGGGTATTTTCTTCCAAACATCTTCAATGCTTCACCATAATCACTGCTTTTGAGGATTGCATATGCAACCGCGATCGTCAATACCGTATCATCAGTAAAACGGCACCGTGGATCGTACAGCGGGAAGTCCGTTCTTTTTATCGGATTCCCTTCATACACCGAACCGATAATGTCACCGGCAATCGATCCGATCATGGTTTTGCTCCCTCATTTTGTAACGAAAAAATATTCATGACAATCGCGGTTATTGTCAATATCTTTCTCCGAAAAGAGCGGTTTCAATCCGGCTTCCTGCAGTTGTTCCGCAAATTCCTCCGAGGCAAATGACGTCATATAGACGACATTCCGGGCATAATCATGTTCCTTCTGCCTGAGCTTGTCCGAACCATCGAAATAACGAACCTGTATCAGGGCAAATCCGCCTTGTTTCAATAGGCGCTCAATGACTTTCAGAACCCGCAATGAGTAGTCCTTTGAGGGGAAATGCTGAAACACTGCAACGGATAAAATGAAGCTGATGGTATCGCTCCCAATATCCCGAAGAACCGATTCAGGATGTTCAGATGGAAAATAAATCGGAATGAAATTATGCAAATCGAAATTCATCATCTGCGATTTACAGTTTTCAAGCGTTGCAGGCGACACATCAACACCGTATACGGAACAAAAGTTCTGGCACAGCGGACGTATATTAGCTCCACCGCCACACCCCCATTCAAGCGCCATTTTATCACCGATTGTCTCCAGATACTCCTGGCCGGCATAAGACTGTATATTTTGGTGAATCAATCGATAGTGAAAATCTCCATAGTCAAACCACCTCTCTTTATCCCATCTTCTTGACCCATACCAGTGGGACTGATCCTGAATTCTGTCATCGCTTCTGCTCAATGCCCAGTAAAATCCGTTATCTTTCTCGATGTTTTCTTTCAACCTCTGAGCGAATGAATTCAATGCATTCCATATTCTATTAGCAATACTCACGTCCGGTACCCCATGTCACTTTCGAATTCACTGAAAATCCTTTCTGGGTAAATCGAAACAGCGGTAAAAAGAAGCCGACGGCTCCAGCTCCCCATACATTTTGTCATCATCTTCACAGGTCGTCTTGGGAAAGGTCATTTGCAGGACTGCCACCCCAAATGCCATCAATACAGCGGATTATTAAAATGTATCGTCTCCCATCAATCGCTCAATACCCGTCCCGTATTCAGCTAACTGTTCGCCCAGTCCATATCTCTCAAAGGGTTTCCCCTCTTCATTATAAACGACGTCAACCAGATGATCGTAGACAACTCCCCGGATGATTCGTGCCAGGTCCAGTGCCATTTCATAACTGATCATGTGAGATTCTTCGGTAAGCCTTGATTCAAGAACTATTTCAGTCATGGGAATAAACCATATCACCTCGTTCGTTGTATAGGTCCAGCACAGGTCTTTCTCAGGTTCTCTGTCAAGGGTTATGATGAGACTCAGCGCCTCATAACCACTTATATAACGATCATTCTCTTTTATGAATCCTCGTTCCACGAGATAGGCGTCAATGAAACCGATCGACTCCGGCGTTATCTTTCGAGGCGTCAATACAGATAAATGCATGGTGCTTACTTTCCAGCCTAATTGCTTCGTTGCACCCGCCCGCAACATGCCGTTGCCGTGTCGCAAAGACGGATAAATAAAATAAATGTGAACAACAGTGCCATTTCAACACAAGCAACACTGGGCGCAATGCGGCACATCATTTATGATGTTTCATCCATTTCCATGGCGATGTGTTTGACCATCTGACCATAGATGCCCGCTATGATATCATCCGGCAGGACATAGTCGTCAAGTTCATGGGCCATATCAGCCATCAACTGCCTCACTGCTGCATCAACACTTCCCATTCTTCTATAAGCTGATTCGATCCGGCGACGAAATGTTCGTGCAGCATCAATGGATTGTTTTACAAATGTTTGCGCTTCCGTTCCGATAACATAGCCGTAATGGTCGGCACAATAGTACTCCACATCAAAGAAAGCCAGTTTTTCGAGACTTCGTTGAAACAGTGTATAGTTTGAGTTGCCTGACGATACGATGATATTTTTAAACGGTATTCCTCCACCGTCGGAGGGAAATACAGCCTTTACAGCAGGGACATATGCCGACAGAGAGCAAGAGGAATGTCCCGGTGTCTCGAGGATTGAAACGTCCATGCCGCCGATGTCAATGGAATCGCCCTCCGAGAGGGCCTTCCCCGATATATCATTACGCCATTCCACGTCGTACTCTGAGAGTCTGATGGGACTGGACAATCTATCCGCCGTCAGTTTGCTGAAATGGTTTATGGTGTCGACTGCACGAGGCATCGACAGGATTTCCCACGCCTGTTCCGATGCATAAATCTGAAGATCAGGATTTCGTCGTTTGAAAAAGGGAACA
>CAZCGI010000113.1:0-6210 GCA_964498145.1 uncultured Syntrophaceae bacterium | reverse complement strand
ACAGACAGCTGTCATCGGCACTGAAACACTTCGATCACAGACATATCTACATAAGGCCGGCCGTGCGGGAACTTCTTGACTCTTTCGGTGAATAAGTATCCACCCGCTGACAGTTCAGCTCCGCCGAACGCACCGGTATTTGTGCACTCAGGAAAAATGTCCATCTACCATATCGCAGTATGATCGAGTGAATCCAAGGCTCTTCACATATGCTGAATTGCCGATCATCTTTGAATCATGCACACAATTCCGTCATATCTCATTCCAGAATACTCAGAATCCGAGGTTCTTCCCGATGGGGAACCTGAGGGATGCTCCGGGGATAGCCGAGAATAATCGGGGCAACAATCTTAAAGTCTTCAGGAACCTTCAACATTCTTAAAAGTTCGGGATTGCGGATAGTTGATCCAAGGGCGACCCAGCATGTTCCAAGACCCCTGGCTGCAGCGGAAAGCATCAAGTAGCAGGCTACCAGGGCACAGTCGAGATCAAGCGATCTGATAGACGGCGCCCCCCCGATATAGACAAGACAAGGGGCATTATAAAAGACATTGTACGCGGGATCCCGCAAGATCGCCTCATAATTTCTGAGCAGTGAGTCGGGATTCTTTTTCAAGTCTTCGAGTGAGTTTGCCTTGCTTTCATCGGATAGTTTCTTAAGCCGGTCCCGCCCGGTGACTACGACAAATTGCCATGGCTGTCTGTTCGCTGCGCTCGGAGCGAAACAGCTTTCGGTAATAATCTCCCGTATTAGTGATATAGGAACGTCGTCTTCGAGGTAGTCCCTCACGGATCGTCTCATCCTTAAAAATTCTGATAACTTCATTTAACACACCTCCCGATGACAGATTGTAAAGCCCTGCATGCTCTTTGATCGGTCCGTACTGTAGAATGAAAATACTAAAAAAACAACCCTTCGCCGACATAAAGGGCTGCTTCAGTTCGAATGAGCGCCAAACAGGAAATATGAACACTATTATGCCGTACACCCATGTTCCATATAATTCAACCGTAAAGAAACTGTTGGACAAGTGCCACCTTGATTCGCCCAAGCATGAATAGAAATGAGCGAAAACGCTGCGGGAACGTATTTTCGACAGTCTGAAAAAATTTGACAAGATATCGGATGGTGTACTAAGAAAACGCTCGGCTGCCCATCGAGACTGTACATTCAGCGTGAGGATCAGTCAAACAAACCCTAGGAGTGGAGGAAATAACGATGAAAAGGGCTTTGGACGGAATCAGAGTCGTCGACCTGAGTCATGTGCTTGCGGCACCAACCTGTACGATGTTTCTAGCGGACCTGGGAGCGGAAGTTATTCACATTGAACCACCTCATGGAGATGATTCGAGAGAATTCGGCCCTTTTGTCGGTAAACACGATAAGAACCAGAGCGGATATTTCATAAGCCTCAACCGCAACAAGAAAAGTATGGTTTTAAACTTAAAGCACGAAAAGGGAAAAGAAATTCTTCGTGAGCTTATTAAAATATCCGACGTTCTCGTTGAAAATTTCAGGCCAACTACCATGAGAAAACTCGGGTTCAGTTGGGAAGAAATTCAAAGAATAAACCCACGCATGATCTATGCGTCTATTTCCGGGTTCGGACAGAACACACTTCAGGGATACGACAGTCGTCCCGCCTACGACATGGTGGCACAAGGTTATAGCGGCATTATGAGCATTACCGGTCCTGAAGGCGGTCCTCCTTGCAGAGTGGGATCTTCGGTAGGAGACATATTTGCCGGACATCAGGCTGTCATCGGCATCCTCGCCGCCCTTTTCAACCGTGAAAAAACGGGAAGAGGACAGCATCACGACGGAGCCATGGTTGACGGTCTGTTCTGCGTTTTGGAAAATGCGGTAGCCCGGTATACCATTGAAGGAACGATTCCCGGTCCTCTGGGAAGCGCCCATCCTTCAATAACGCCGTTCCAAGGTTTTGAAACGAAGGACTCCTGGATTATCACCCCCATCGGAAATGACAGTTTATGGGCCATATTCTGTACCGTCCTCGAACGGAAAGACCTGATAAACGATCCACGATTCGCCACAAATCCCCTTCGAACGGAAAATAAAAACGATCTGATCCCCATATTGGCGGAGGAGTTGAAAAAGAAAACATCACAGGAATGGTCTGCCCTTTTTGAAGCGGCGGGCCTTCCTTATTCACCGATAAATACGATGAAGGATATCTGTGAAGATCCCCATATTCACTACCGAAAAATGCTGGTTGATATTGAACAGCCTCGTGTCGGAAAAATGAAAATAGCCGGTTCGCCAATCCACCTCTCTGAAACGCCGGGAGAAGTATATGCACCGGCCCCCCTTCTGGGAGAGCATTCGGAAGAAATACTGCGAACGCTCCTGGCATACTCGGATGAAGAAATAGAAAAACTTAAAAACGAAGGAATCATTAATAAAACGGTTTAACAGGGTATGCACGCTCTGATAGTCGCACCATAACCCGCATCGAGCTGTTTCGTCTTACTCCACGTACCGGCTCGTCGGCTTCAAGCCACACTCTATCGAAAGTGTTGCGAAAGTGCTACCCTATAGCAACATAACATCTTGCCTGTCCATATTATTCGTGGTATGTGCGAATTCATCCAGCCCCTGTTGTGATTGATACGGCAAGGGGCTGTTGATATGAGAGAGGAAAACAAAGAGGGAGGTAATCACGTGGATTTTATGACAGCTTTAGCGTATTGGGGTATGGCCGCGCTGGTCATTGTTAACGCGATCATCGTTTTACGGATGAAGATTGATATCAGTGATGACCGGGAAGGAGGAAAAGATCCGGAAAAATGTCAAACAGGAATATAATAACGGAGGTGTGACAGCAACAATTACATTCTAATTCAGATAATTAGTCTTGAGCAGTTCATCATTCAGAGGAGGAGGGAGTATGGACTATCTAACTAATAACTGGCCAGTATTGTTTCTTATTTTTATCTATATCGCGCTTTGTCTTTACATCGGATGGTGGTTTAAAAAGAAAGCGTCCGAGGGCGTGTCGGAATATTACATCGCAAAACGGGAAATTCCCGGATGGGTTGTTTCTCTCGCTTTTTTCTCAACTTTTATCAGCACAAACACTTATATCGGACAGGCAGGAAAAGCTTTCAGCGCCGGTCTGTGCTGGGCGTGGGTCGGTCTTTTCTGGACGGTCTTCTGTATGCTTTCGTGGCTCCTGCTGGGGCCGCGCATGAGAAATCAGACGGCCACCTTAAACTCAGTCACGATCCCCGACTATTTCGATTATCGATACAAAAGTCCATTATCAAGGTTTATGAGGGCCTTCGCAGCTTTCATCATCATTTTTGCAACACTCTGGTATATGGTTGGCATCGCCAAGGGATGCGCCCATCTTCTCGATTCGGTCCTTAAGGTTCCCTATGTGTGGGGAGCATTCCTCATCATTTTCATAACCTGTGCCTATACGGTCTGGGGCGGTATGTACAGCGTTCTCTGGACCGATGCCATTCAGGGTTTGATGATGTTTTTCGTCGCCATTATTATGGTCCTGCTTCCCGCCATGTATGTCGGGGGCTGGGGTGATCTGATGGCAAACATTTCGAATGTGGCCCACGTAACGAAGGCGGGAAAACCCATGGGAGACGGCCTCGTCACTTTCTGTTCCCTCGTATCATTCATGTATATCCTGGGAATCGGTCTTTCCGTCGGCATGAAGCAGATCGCAGAACCGCGGTGTCTCATACGATTTTACTCCATTGACAACGCGAAAAGCATGAAATTTGCCATGATCGCCACCCCTATCTTCCTGGGCGTTTCCCTCATCTGCGTCATGGGACTTGGCGCCCTGGTCCACGGTATGGCAACGGACCAAGAGGCGGCATATCTAGTGAATCATACCGACCAGGTTATCGGATTCATGCTGGATAAATTCGGTAATCCCTGGATCAGCGGCATCTGCCTGGCAGGACTCTTTGCCGCGGGCATGTCCTCCCTGGCATCGGTCATGCTCATCGTCGGTACCGCCTTTATCGGTGACATGTGGAATCTCTATCGGCCGATGAAACAGGATCAGATTGTCAAACGCACGAAAATAACGATCGTTCTTTATTGTTTCATTGTGTTTATTTTCACCGTTTATCCGCCAATGGGAATTGTCGAATTGACGGCATTTGCAGGCGCTGTTTTCGCGTCGAGTTTCTTCCCTGCTATTTTCGGCGGCCTGTATCTGCGGTGGGGAACCGGCCATGGAGCCCTTTCGTCCATGGTAATTGGAGTTCTGGGATGTCTCGTGTGGCGGCTGGGATTCAGGTTCAACTTCCAAGGATTGAAAGATATCCATGAAATCATACCGGCGTTTATCATATCACTTCTGGCTTACGTGATTATCAGCAAAATGACACAGAAGGCGGTTCCCGACAAGGAACATCTGGATGTGGTTTTTGGTACGAAATGATCGCCGGGTACTGAACTAAGTTTGAAAAGGCCCCGCCTGGAATGGCGGGGCCTTTTTTTACAATTGAAATCGTCAATTGTTACGCAATTTCACGTCTGATAAAGTCAACGGCGTTTTTGAAAATGCTCAGCCCCATCCCTTCTTCAGGTAGAACTTCTCTCGTCCAGCGGGGATGATTCGTATAATGAAGATATGCTTCCGGATGGGGCATGAGACCGAAAATCCGCCCCGATTCATCACAGATCCCCGCAATTGCGTCGATGGATCCGTTAGGATTCTCCGGGTAGTCCATGACCGGTCCGCGGTAGGAACTATCACTGTATTGCATGACAATATGATCCCGTGCATGCAAGCGCTTTAAAACCGTATCATCTCGGACAACCAGTTTTCCTTCGCCATGACGAACGGGAAGATAGACGCCATCGAGGTCTTGTGTAAACACGCAAGGAGATGTTTTGTTTATGGTCAGATAAACCCATCTATCCTCAAACCGTCCCGAATCATTGAAGGTAAGCGTCATCGATTGTGAATCGTACATGCCGTCAAAGGCGGGAAGGAGCCCCAGTTTCACCATGAGCTGGAATCCGTTGCACACTCCAAGGATGAGTTTTCCATCATTGATAAATCGCATGAACTGCTCATGAAGTTTTTCACTGCTGTTTTTCACCGTGGCGTGAATGATCCTGTTGGCTCCCGCTTTGGCTCCGCCCATATCATCACCATCGAGAAATCCTCCCGGTAGATTGAGGAAATGGTAGTCCTCGAGTCGTTTTTCTCCAAAAAGTAACTGGCTGATGTGAACAATATCGACTTCGTCGGAACCGGCAAGCCGGCACGCATGAGCCATCTCCATTTCGCAGTTGGTCCCGTTTCCCGTAATTACTATCGATTTAACCTTTTTCGCCATTGTATTCATATCCCCATGAACGACTATGCCGTTTCTTTCATTAAAAATTCAGAGGTGTCTGCCATGCCTTTTTCAGATCGTCAATATCCTCATGTATGATTACATTTCCTTGCAATCCCGTCACGACCATTCGTTTTTTCTCTGTAACCCTGCCGATCAATCCGATGATATTGTCCTTCATTACCGTTTCGAAGGCATCCCGCGCCTCGGGACTGATCGTCACAACAAACCGACTCTGAGATTCGGAAAAGAGACAGTAATCGTCTCGATCAATCCCCTCCGACGGAACGCCGGCAAGATCAATAGTTATTCCAAACCCGCCCGAAAAAGCGGTTTCCGCAACGGCCACGGCAAGCCCTCCGTCGGAGCAGTCATGGCATGATGCAACCAAGCCTTCGTCAATGGCTCGGGTCAGCGATGCATACAATTGCATTGCCCGGTCACCTTTAACCACAGGTACACGGTTGCCGACGGATCCATTGAGGGCAAACCATTCGGAACCGCCCAGTTCATCTGCGGTCTGGCCGAGGATGTAGACAAGATCTCCCGGCTTTTTCGCATCCATCGTTATGGCTTTCCGCACATCACCGATCTTTCCCATAACCGAAAAGAGCAGAGTCGGCGGTATCGATATTTTCGTACCGCCGATGATGTAATCATTTTTCATGCTGTCTTTTCCTGAGATGCAGGGAACACCGAAGAGCTTTGTATAATGATACAGGGCCTGATTCGCCCGGACCAGCTGGGCCAGTTTGTACTGTCCATCCGGTGTTTTTTCGGATTCCACGGGATCGCACCAGCAGAAATTGTCGATCCCGGCCATTCGTTCAAGCGATCCTCCCACAGCGATGGCATTGCGTATCGCCTCAT
>CAZCGI010000112.1:0-6248 GCA_964498145.1 uncultured Syntrophaceae bacterium | reverse complement strand
AGGCCCATCGTTTTGCTGTGACATATTATAGAAAGATTAAGGAAAAAGGGGACTTAAAATCGCAGGTGGAGGAAATTCCGGGGATAGGCGGTCGGCGAAAAAAGGAACTGCTTCGATATTTCGGCAATGTTAGTAAGATGATAGGAGCATCCCGGGAGGATCTGGAGGCCGTGCCTGGCATCGGAAAAGAAACAGCACGCCGAATTTTCGAATTCTTTAGAACTGGTAATATTCAAGATACGTCCTAAGAGAGAACTTAGAGACGTTCCTGTAAATCCCTTGCCTTTTCATGGTTCTTCGGGTAAGACCCTCAACAGAATACAGGGTGATTCACCGCGAAAGCATTCTACAGGACGTGTTCATGTCACTACTATCGCTTCTCCTCATTGCTGTTGGATTGGGAATGGATGCATTTGCCGTGGCCATCGGAACCGGTATCGTAATTAAAAAACTGTCATTTGGCCCGGTTTTCCGTCTTTCATTCCATTTCGGCCTCTTCCAGTTTATGATGCCAATCATCGGATGGGCGGCAGGCAGAACAATTTCCGATTATATTGTTGATTACGATCATTGGATTGCCTTTGTCCTGTTGGCTTACATTGGATCTAAAATGATATGGGATTCTATAAAAAACAGCGAAGCGGACATGTTTGCCGACAAAGATCCCACCAAGGGATTTACGCTCGTTGTTTTGTCAGTTGCCACCAGCATTGATGCCCTTGCTGTCGGCCTCAGCCTTGCGTTTCTAAACATTCAGATACTCTATCCCAGCATCGTCATCGGAATCGTAGCGGCCCTTATGACCATCTGCGGGATGGTATTTGGAGACCTTCTGGGAAAGATGGTCGGGAAAAAAGTTGGAATCCTTGGTGGGCTTATTCTGATTGGGATCGGGATAAAAATTCTTATCGAGCACATCGGAATCTTATAAAAGATAAACCCCCGGCGAAACCGGGGGCTTATGCTTGTGGAGAGATATTATTTGCCTCTTTTGAGCGGATGCGAGCCAAGAATGTCTGTGTAAATCTCGTCCTGAAGGTCAATCGACCATGTTTTCCTCCATTTATTCCCTTCTTTGGCATAGATTTCTTTAACATGGATGGCGTTATATTTGTCATCCATGTCGCCGACGATCCTGACCATTGTGTTCAATCGTCTTGCCAAAACGGCACGGTCCACATTGGGCAGGAAGTAATACTTGTCCTCTTTTTCCTTATAGAGAACAAAGACTTTTTCAGCTGCCGCCATGGGGTCTTCTTTCCCGACCGGGCAAACCTTGCCCTGGGTGACGCAGTTGAAGCCCTGGATAGAACCCGTTTCTTCAACTGCCAGTAATGATGTCGGAATTAACAGCGCTCCAATTAATATAATAATAAATAACCACTTTTTGTTCATATCTTTCCTCCTTCACTCATTTTAATTACTTAAGACATGGACTTTGCACGGCACGCCCACATCACGGTCAGTAAGGATGTTAGAACCGATTACTTTCCTCTCTTGAGCGGATGAGAACCCAATATATCGCCGTATATTTCATCCTGCAGATCGGCAGACCATACTTTCCGCCATTTAGAATCTTTCATAACGTAAATATTATCCGCCTTGATGGAATTGTACTTTGTGTTTACATCTCCTTCGATCATGACCATTTCACCAATGTGACGTGCCAGGATTTTCTGGTCCACATTCGGAACGAGGTAATAGACGTCCGGCTGCGTCAAAAGAACAAAAACACTTTCAGCAGCGACCATGGGGTCCTCTTTTCCGATGGGACACACCTGTCCTTGTGTCACGCATGTGAAACCCTGAATCGTACCTTGAAACGCAGCTCCGAGTGCCATTGTGGGAACCAGCATAATGGCCAGGAACATAATCATGGGGATCCACCTTCTCCTCATTTTCCTACCTCCTTTTCTGATATATATTTAATAGATAATCTGGGGTTACCCATTACCTCTCTGCTTCTGTTGCTTTCACCTCCTTTCGGGATTCTTCCTTTGTTGCATAACAAGAATCTTTGTGGTCGTTTCTTCATTAAATCTTATAGATTTTGTATAGTGAAAGGCATTGATATGTTCGGATTTATTTCTGTTTCAGAGCGTCTTTGATGTTACACAAATAATATTATCGCTTTGGAGGGGGATTTGAATATTCTCATGACGGCTTGTTCTAAAGAGAATTCACAAAGAACTGTCAGGTGTAATTAATAATATACAAGAGGTATGCCAACGGAGTATGTGACACGCCTCCTGCTATAACTTATTGAAATAATGATATTAAAATCCAAAAAACCGATAAGAAACACTGACAAAACGAAACCACAAAGAGTTGTTATGACGTCCTCGGGTCGGCATACGGTCTTTATCGGACCTGATGGAAAACACATTGCTTATCGATGAGTGGAGTGCCCGTATATGAAGTCTGATTACATAATTCATCAATGTATTTCTTGCAGAGGATTGGGAGATTTGTTGTTCCTGGTTGACAAAATGGCGTTATCAGAGTATAGATCCTCTGTTTTCAAACGGTTGCATCTATGGTGCTCTGCAATGAACGACAAAAGAGTTGCTCGCTACCCCGTATCCATCCGCCAGTGGGCTGAAGATGACAGACCGAGAGAAAAGCTCCTCAAGTATGGGGCGCATGCTCTCAGTAACGCAGAACTTCTTGCTATTTTAATCAGGACAGGCACTCCCGGGCGGAGTGCCGTTGATGTCGGAAGAGAACTTCTTCATAAATTCAAATCCCTCCGTGCCATGAGTGGTCTTGATGTATCAGAATTTAAAAAAATAAACGGTTTGAAAAATGCGAAAATTGCCCAGATAAAAGCTGCGGTTGAATTGGGGCGACGCATGTTGAGTGAAGAAAAGGTTCTTGATGGTCCGGTTAATCGATCGTCCGATGTTGCCGGGTACCTGATGCCACTAATGAGAGATTTGAAAAAGGAACGGTTTGTCTTACTGCTTCTCGACAGACGTAATGCCATCTCAGATGTTGTCGATGTCGACTACGGTACCGTTGACAAAGCAAATCCTTATATTCGGGACATAATTCAGACAGCAATCAGGTATAACTCACCATCGATTATTGTTGCCCATAATCATCCCTCCGGCTCAATGACTCCGAGTAACGAAGACAAAGCATTCACCAAAAGCCTGGTGCTTGCCTGCAGAGCAACGGGAATAAGCTTTTTCGATCATATCATTATCGGAGATAACCACTATTTCAGCTTTGCCGATGAGGGGCTCATTGAGGAATATGAAATTGTGGCTGTTCGGGAGTTGTGATGACGCAGGGGGATATGGGACGGGCCATAACTGGCTTCTGTAAAATTGCATAAGTTTACGACATCTCCACAATGCCTATAGCGCGAGGGGTGGATATGCTTCAAAAGACAAAATATGATTTGTTCTATAGTCTGATGCCATCGTTTATCGGCGAAATGGGAATTGTTTGGCGTGAGACAGAACGATCCATGGCCGTCATTCATATTCTTTTCCCGGACAGAACCGACGCTATGGCTGAGCATGTCCGGTTCCTGTGTCCCGATGCCGTGTGCAAATCGACGGCAGAATCAGATCGTTTTTGCCGGCAACTTAAAGACTTTCTGGATGGTGCCCCCGTCCGGTTTTCCCTTGAATTCCTCGATCTGGGACAGTGCTATGAATTCCAAAAGCGCGTGTTGATGAAAGCGCGGGAAATTCCCCGGGGTATGGTGGCGTCATATGGCTGTCTGGCAGAACTGATTGACGCCCCAAGAGCGGCGCGGGCAGTCGGGACGGCCCTTGCGAAAAATCCGTTTCCCCTGATTCTGCCGTGTCATCGCGTCATCAAATCCACCGGCCACCTGGGACAATTCGGTGGTGGAACGGATTTGAAAAAGACGCTCTTGGAACTTGAAGGCGTTTGCTTTGAAGGCCGATATCAAGTCAGTTCATCGTGCTTATGGACCGGTGAACAGACCTGAGAACCAAGAGCTTCCGTTTATTCGATTACTTTCCGTTATCCTTTGAAACCGCCATATTGTCGCGGTGAATGATTTCATCATAGGGATGGCTTCCCAGAACCTGTTTGATCTTGGTTGTTTTCAATCCTTTAATCTTATCAATGTCCTGAGAACTGTAGTTGACCAGTCCCTTTGCGAAAACCTGGCCGTTTCCATCCAGACAGCTGACGGGATCGCCGACTGAAAAATCTCCCTCAACGCCAAGGACGCCTCCGGGGAGCAGGCTCTTGCCCTGTCGAGTGATCGCCTTTGTGGCGCCATCATCGATAATAAGTTTACCCCTGGATCGCAACGTAAAGGCAATCCAGTGTTTTTTACTCTTCAGATGCTCCTCCATCGGTAAAAAGAGCGTTCCCACATTTTTGCCGGAAAATACCTCATGGAGAATGCCTTCTTTTTTCCCGGGAACGATAATGAAGGGTATACCGAAAGCCGTTACCTTTCTGGCTGCGATAACCTTGCTTTTCATGCCGCCCATTCCAACGGGGTCAGCTTCCGACGAAGCCGCTTTTTCAATTTCGTCGGTGATATCTTTAACGAGGGGAATTAGTTTCGACTTCTTTTTCTCTTTCGGATTTCTGTCATAGAGACCATCGGTGTTGGTCAGGTTGATCAGAATATTTGCTTCCATTATGTTGGCCATCATCGAAGCCAGATTGTCATTATCACCGAATTTGATTTCTTCAACAGCAACGGTATCGTTTTCGTTGATAATCGGGATTACACCCCACTCCAAAAGGGTGTTGAGCGTGTTTCGCGTGTTGAGAAATCGTGTTCTTTCCGTAAGATCACTCATCGTCAGGAGCATCTGGGCGACAACGAGGTCATGTCTTCCAAAGGCATTGGAATAGACTCTCATCAGCCGTCCCTGACCGATTGCGGCAGCCGCCTGTTTTTCCGGGAGGCTTTGCAGCTTGTGTTGAAAACCCATGCGGTGTCTTCCGGATGCGATGGCTCCCGATGAAACAACAACGAATTGATACCCTTCCTTTGTTAAGGAAGCAATCTCGTCAACAATGTTCTCAATAATGGTGAGATCGAGTCCATTTTCGCCCGTTAAGACACCACTCCCGATTTTTATGAGAATACGTTTAGCATTTTTGATTATTTCTTTCCGTTCGGCGCTCATAATGACTCCTGATTTTTATCAATTTTTATTAATCCCGCTATTTCCCAGATCAGCTCTTTGATTCCCTCTCCCGTAACTGCTGAAATAGGAAAGACCTTAATGTTGTTTCTTCTGAATACTTCCATTTCCCCGGTCAGTCGCTCTTTAGTGACGGGAAGATCACATTTGTTTATTGCTACGATCTGTTTTTTCTCAGCCATGGACGAGCTGAATCGAAACAGTTCATTATTAATGACTTCAAAATCATTCCAGCCCCCGGTGTAAGGTTCCTTCGCAATATCAATGATATGGACCAGGACAGACGTTCGTTCAACATGACGGAGAAACTTAATGCCGAGGCCAATTCCGAGATGGGCGCCTTCTATCAGTCCCGGTATATCGGCAACAACGAAACTTTCATGGTCGCCATATTGCACAACTCCGAGGTTCGGTGTTAAAGTGGTGAACGGGTAGTCGGCGATCTTGGGTTTTGCCGCAGAGATCCGCGATATGAGCGTTGACTTGCCTACGTTGGGAAGCCCGATGATCCCTGCATCAGCCAGAAGTTTCAGCTCGAGGTTGACCCACAGTTCATCTCCTTCCAGACCCGGTTGGGCGTATCTCGGTTCCCTGTTGGTCGACGTCGCAAACCGGGCATTTCCCCGTCCGCCGAGGCCGCCGTGAGCAATGACAAATGTCTGCTCTTCTTCGACCAGATCCGCCAGGACGGTGCCGGTTTCGGCATCCTTCACAACTGTGCCGACGGGGACCATGATTTCGATATCCTGACCGTTTCTGCCGGTTCGGTTGCTTCCTTCTCCGTGTGCGCCCCGCCTTGCCACATGATGCTGGTTGTATTTTAAATGGAGGAGCGTGCGATAGCCCCGGGAAGCTCTGATAGTGACATCCCCTCCCTTGCCGCCGTCGCCGCCGTCGGGACCGCCTTTGGGGACGTACTTTTCTCTTCTGAAGCTGACACAGCCTCTTCCTCCGTCGCCGGCCTTGACATAAATTTTTGCTTCGTCGATAAATTTCATACGTTTGTTTACCGTGTTTGCATCATCACCTTGGGTGAAAGCGTCCCATATTCCCGCAGGTTGGAACATCAGGGGTGTGTTCCCGGAATCCAGAAAC
>CAZCGI010000111.1:0-6266 GCA_964498145.1 uncultured Syntrophaceae bacterium | reverse complement strand
TCAAAAATGACAAAATTCTCATTCTCCACTGCCGCTACTCGCACCAGCGGGTTTTTTCCATGATTACCGATGGAGGAGTCAGACGGGCTGTTTTTCACTGGTATACCGGATCCCGTGATCTGCTTCATAATATTATCGATGCCGGGTACTACATTTCGGCTACCCCTGCCCTGCGATACAGCCCGCCCCATCAGGAAGCTGTCAGAGAGGCTCCGATTGAAAGAATCCTCATTGAGACGGACTGCCCCGTGGAATATCAGGGGAAGGCATCCCTACCCGCCGATATTCTGATAACGGCCGGGGAAACAGCCCGGATCAAGGGATTAACCCTTGCGGAGGTCGCCCGTATAACCACTGAACACACGAAAGCCCTTTACAACCTGCTGCGGTAGGGTGATAACCTGGAAAGGTCGCAGGGTGCAGCGTGTAGGGTGTGGAAAACTGTACCCTATCAACGATGTCACATCTCAGAATCGTCATTTCCAAATTGCGTAATCCGATTTTTTCCAAAATATGGTTGACATTGCGGGCATAGTCGTTTAAGTGTTTCTCCCAACAGAAACAAGGAGCAGCCGTGGAAACATACCATGACCTTCTCAAGGTGTTCACTGAAATCACCGATCCCGGACAAATGGAAACTTTTTGCCGGGAAATTTTCTCTTCCAAGGAACTCAAAGATCTTGCACTCAGATGGCAATTGCTGAAAGAGCTGCACGAAGGCCAGCCCCAGCGGCGGATAGCCGCTCGGCACCGCATCAGCCTCTGTAAGATCACCCGGGGATCGAAGATATTAAAACAGGAGAATTCGGTTACTAAAAAAATACTCGACACTTACTACGGAGGAAATGACTAACATGACAACAGATGCGAAATCGATACAGCTTCCCGATGACAAAGGCTATTTCGGGGCATATGGCGGCAGTTTCGTGCCCCCCGAGCTCCAGGCGATACTTGATGAAATCACCGGTGCCTATATGAAGCTCAAGGATGATGAGGATTTTCTGTCGGAACTTTACTCACTCTACCAGTATTATGTGGGCCGCCCCAGCCCGGTTTTTCATGCCCGAAGACTCTCAGAAAAGATCGGCGGAGCTCAGATCTACCTCAAACGGGAAGATTTGAATCACACAGGAGCCCACAAAATTAATCACTGTCTCGGTGAAGCACTTCTTGCTAAAAAGATGGGGAAGAAAACTCTTATTGCTGAAACCGGCGCGGGACAGCACGGTGTGGCGCTGGCGACGGCAGCAGCCCTGGTTGGTCTCAAATGTGACATCTACATGGGTGAAATCGATATTGCCAAGGAACATCCCAACGTTATCAGAATGAAGATCCTGGGGGCGCGGGTCATACCGGTGACACGCGGCACGAAAACGTTGAAAGATGCCGTTGACGATGCATTTGATGCCTATCTTGGAGATCCTGTCACGCAGTTCTATGCTATCGGCTCCGTTGTCGGTCCGCATCCCTTCCCGATGATGGTGCGGGATTTTCAGAGCATCGTGGGCAGAGAAGCACGCCGCCAGTTCAGTGACATGACCGGAGCATTGCCGGACAACCTGGTGGCCTGTGTTGGTGGAGGGTCCAATGCCATAGGTTTGTTCACGGCCTTCCTTGACGATCACGATGTGAATATTTACGGGGTTGAGCCGTCGGGACTGAGTTTCAAAAACGGCGAGCACGCGGCAACGCTTACACTGGGTACCCCCGGTGTGCTCCACGGATTCAAATCGTATCTGCTTCAGGACGAAAAGGGTGAGCCCCTTCCGGTATACTCCGTGGCAAGCGGTCTGGATTATCCTGGTGTCGGGCCCCAGCACAGCCTCCTCAAAGACATCGAACGTGTTACCTATGTGACGGCAAATGATAGAGAAGCCATTGATGCATTTTTTGAGCTTTCACGGGTCGAGGGAATAATTCCCGCCTTGGAAAGTGCCCATGCCGTGGCCTATGCGCTCAAACTGGCTCAAGAACTGGATGCAAAAAAGACAATTCTTGTTAACCTGTCAGGCAGAGGAGACAAGGATATCGATTTTGTAACCGAAACCTATGGGAAAGATTACGGAATCGACTGAGCTCTGCAATAATATTTTGTGTTAAAGAAAGCGGTCCGGTCTCAACAGCCGGACCGTTCACATACAGAGAGGCTGTTGAAAAGCACACATCTGTCCCGATATATCGTGATGACCCCCATCCTTCGTCGCTGAGACGTACATAAAAGCATGACTCACGCCTCAGTCTTTCGGGTGCCTTATTGCACGGGATCATGACAGATCGGACAGGATGGAACGGGTTGATGTTCTAAGAATTTAGGCACACTCGCTGTAACCGCACAGCCGGCAGACTACACAACCGCCTTCATGTTCGACAATGCCGCCGCAGTCGGGGCAGGCGCCTTTGACAAAGGCGATCTTTTCGTTTCCCGTGTCATGACCGTTTGCAACCAAATGGGATTGAATCGCTTTGGCAACAGCATCGGCACAGGACAGTATCTTTGATTCACCGAACCCTGACGGCGAGTGGCACGAGATGCCCTGGAGCTGCTTAATGACCTGACGGGCCTGAATGCCGCTGCGCCAGGCCAGCGAGACCATCCGTCCGATCGCCTCGCTCTGCGACGCAGCGCACCCCCCGGCCTTCCCCATCGTAGTGAACAATTCAAAGAGGCCGGTGCTGTTTTCGTTCAGTGTAACATACAGCGGTCCGCAACCCGTCTGCATCTGATATGTCCATCCTTTCAGGACTTTCGGACGTTCCCGTTTGACTACTTTTCGTTCCTCATTAATGCGCGACCGTTGCGACTCATGTTCTTGTTTCCCGGTGGAAAGCACCTGCTTATCCCGCGATCCGTCGCGATAGATGGTGACGCCCTTACAATCGAGCTGGTAGGCCAATTCATAGACGGTGGCGACATCTTCAACGGATGCGCCGTTAGGAAAATTGACTGTTTTACTGACGGCGTTATCGGTATATTTCTGAAATGCCGCCTGCATCTTGATGTGGACTTCCGGTGAAATATCGTGGGCAGTAACAAAAAGTCTTCGGACATCCTCGGGTATATCATTCATACCCTGAATGGTACCGTACCGGGAAATGCGCTGCATCAGATCGAGGGAGTAAAAACCCCGTTCCCGGGCAATGTTTTCGAAAATAGGATGAACTTCTACCAGAATGTCATCGTCCATTACCTGCCGCACATAGGAGACGGCAAAAATCGGTTCCACCCCTGACGAGGTGTTGGCAATAATTGAAATGGTGCCCGTGGGAGCGATGGTTGTAACGGTGGCATTTCTGATGGGGGGCTCTCCACGCTGGTCGAAAATAGAGCCGGCGAAATTCGGGAACTGACTACGCTTTTGTGCCAGGTCTCGTGATGCGGCATGTCCTTCATCATTGATAAACTGCATCACCTTCCGGGCAAGCGCGATGGCTTCCTCGGCATCATAGGGAATTCCCAGGAGTATAAGCATATCGGCCCATCCCATGACACCGAGTCCGATTTTTCGATTGCCGAAGGTCATCGTGGCGATTTCAGGTAGGGGGTACTTGTTAATTTCCACCACGTTATCGAGAAAATGAACCGCTCGATGAACGACCGCTTTGAGTCGTGACCATGCTATGGCATCATCGACGACCATCTTTGCCAGATTTATCGATCCGAGATTGCACGATTCATAGGGGAGCAGCGGCTGTTCTCCGCAGGGATTCGTCGATTCAATCATTCCCACGTGTGGCGTCGGGTTGTCGCGGTTGAGGCGGTCGAGAAAAACAATCCCAGGTTCTCCATTTTCCCATGCCTGAGTGACAATGCGATTGAAGACCTTCCGGGCATTATGAGTACCTGCTTTTTCTCCGTTCCTGGGGTTGATGAGATCATAATTCTCATCATTTTTCACGGCGTCCATAAAAGCTTCAGTTAATCCGACAGAGAGGTTGAAATTGTTCAGTTGCTTTTTGTCGGCCTTGCACATAATGAAATCCATAATGTCCGGATGATCAACCCGCAGAATGCCCATGTTGGCACCCCGGCGGGTTCCTCCCTGCTTGATGGTTTCCGTAGCCACGTCAAAGACTTTCATAAAGGAAATGGGACCGCTGGAGATGCCCTTAGTGGTCAGCACAACATCGTTAGCCGGACGGAGACGGGAGAAAGAAAAGCCTGTGCCCCCGCCTGATTTATGAATCAAGGCGGTATATTTGACGGCATCGAATATTTCCTCCATGGAATCTCCTACCGGGAGCACAAAGCAGGCGGACAATTGCCCCAGTTCCCGACCTGCATTCATGAGTGTTGGGGAATTGGGAAGAAATTCCAGCCCGGCCATCATAGAATAAAATTCCTCTGCCAGTGTTGATGTATCGGCCTGTTCATCGAATTTTCGATCGGCATCGGCAATCGTTTCAGCCACACGCCTGAACATATCCATCGGAATTTCCAGTACAGTTCCTTCTTTGTCCCGCTTCAGGTACCGTCTTTCCAAAACGGTTACTGCATTCGTGGTCAGCGATGGAATCAGCGTCGAAGTCTTTGGATTCATTATACATCTCCTTCTGAGTAGCGGTACATAATTGATACAATATGTAGTGTAGAGTGATATTCGACCACAACATGTAGTAGGTGTCAATGCATTTTTCAAAAATTTCATCGAAAGGTTAGATGTGGACTAGAGTGAGGATATAGTCAGCTTTGCCGCGTTCTTCCCCTACGACGTCTGCAAAAAAGAAGCGTTACATTCAGGCTGAATATTTGCAATGAAGGTCAGAAGTTCAATAAGAAGACATTTTTCATCATTACGAAGCGTGAGCAGTTGACCGCATCGACACGTTTTGGTCCGGGATGTGGCGGCAGAGCCAGAGATAGAACCGTCGTGTCGACTGTCGATGCCATGGAAGGAATTCCGGCATGCGAGTGGCAATAAAGCGGCAACGTTACTAGCTCCGCCCGCATGAGTTACCTGCACCGACAAGATGCGTCCTTGTATTACTGATCCTTGCCGGTATGCTCTTGCAAAGTTTTCTTCGCGACGGACTTTTGCTTCGGCGTTTTACACCAGATGAGGGAATATTTAAATCGTTGATTCAATTCAAATACTACTTCATGAACGGTGTATCCGTGTATCTTAATCGGCAACGGTGGCGGTGTCTCTCCCTGGATACCCATCAATACCATTGTTTTATAGGTTCCACGTTCCAGTTCATTCATTTTTAACACGGCATTGATCATTCCCTGATTTAAGTAAAGATTGTTATGCAGGCGGGTGCCGCTTTGCAGAATCGTTCTTCGTTCATCAAAGAGAGCATCGACGAACATGCTCATGTTCTTTAGCACCGCGAGAATAATACTGTCCCACTCGACAGCCAGAGTATCGGGGAAATAGGACTGGTTTTCATCCATGAAATCGAGGGTGTTTCGTGCCTCGTCGATAAAATCATTCAGTGCGGCGAGAGATGCCTTGATTTCCTCTTTATCCGATACCGAGAACGAGAGCGTCTCCTCCAGTTGGTAGATTCTAGTGACGGCACGGTCCTTTTGGGAAATGATGGAGTGCTTTTTATAGATCGTCCATCCCCATATGGAACCGCCGACGATAATTGCCAGGATTAACGAGTACATTATGTTCCTTAAGGACAAGATGGGTTTTCGGACGGCGGGTCCTGCATCCACTGAGGCGAATTCTGTTGTAACATCCGACCGCAACGGTTCAGGTCCGCTTCCGCAGGAGGGGCATAACTGCTTGGTGACGAGGGGATCGTGTGGTGCATATGCCTGATAGCCGCACTCCGTACATGATGAAAGGGGAATCTTTTTCGTCTCGTCGGGTGGAGATTGTGTTTCTTCCATTTCGAGGGCTTCGACTCCTTCAGGCATTTCGTTGCCGACATCGCTTCCCTCCTCCGGGGGGAACACAACCTGACCGAGTGAACTTGCAAGTCTCAGGACATCTCCGTCAAAATATTCCGCCTGCTTTCCGTGAATAAACTCAAAGGTTTTCCTGTCGACAATCAGATGGGGGGTCTTGATACAGAGGAAGATGATAAATTCCCTGAATGTGTCGGTAAACGACGAGGCGGTTACATCGGTAAAATCGGAAAATTTTGTTTTAGATGCCTCCGTAAGAAACGGCCGGGTGAATCCCTTAACGAACATGAGCAGATGATATTCAGGTTGTGGTGCCGGCGAATCGGCATACACGGCAACGGCAAGAATATCTTCAAAGGAGATATGCAGTTCCTGCGGTTCATGAAGAACGATGCCTTCCGCCCAT
>CAZCGI010000110.1:0-6268 GCA_964498145.1 uncultured Syntrophaceae bacterium | reverse complement strand
TTTCTCATCATTGCCGGTAATGTGGATATAGCTGTCAGTACCGACCTGTTTTACCTCAACAGTACATCCCAGTGCGCCTGCCATACGGCAGACATTTTCCCGGGCAGCCTCATTATCAACAATAACAATACAATCTCCGTTTTCTTCAATGGCTTTTTTGGCCATGATAACAGGTTGAGGACAGGCACGTCCTCGTGCATCGATCTTCTGGTTCATAGATGTTTCCCTTTCCGGTTCCCCGCGATAGCTGCGACGGCTGCAATTGTGCGCTGTAAATCATCCTCGCTGTTGAAGTATCCCGGGCTCAGCCGCACCGTTCCAACAGGAAACGTGCCGATTGTCCGATGAGCAGCCGGGGCACACTGCAAACCCGGTCGAGACATAACCTGATACTGCTCGTCAAGCATAAGAGCGATATCGGCAGGACTCAGCGCCTCGATGCTGAATGAGACAACGGTTGTCTGTTTTCGGGCATCCCGGCACCCGTGGATCAGCACACCGGGGATCTCCTCCAATCCTCGGATCAGCACGTCGGTCAATTGCACTTCATGCTCTCTGATACTTTCGATTCCCTTATCAAGAATAAAACGAACTCCCGCATTGAGGCCGGAAATCCCGATGGCATTGACGGTACCCGATTCGTATTTATCGGGGAGAAAATCGGGATGTTCCTCCGATTCGGAACGGCTTCCCGTACCCCCCATCATAATTGGGTTAATCTTTTTTTCAAGACCATCCACCATGTAAAATCCGCCGGTTCCCTGGGGACCGAAAAGCGATTTGTGTCCCGTAAAGGCGAGAAAATCGATGTTCATGTCTTTAACATCCAGAGAAACCGCTCCGGCGGTCTGGGCGGCATCAACACAAAAAACAACTCCCCGTTCTCTCGCAATTCTCCCGATCTCTGCAATCGGCATGATCGTTCCCGTCACATTCGATGCATGAGTTACAATAATCGCCCGTGTCCTGGTATCGATTGCCTTGTTAATATCGTCGGGGTCAACCTCCCCTTCCGACGAACAGGGAATAACCGTCAATTCCACTCCTTGTCGTTCCAATGCGCGGAGCGGCCGCATGACAGAGTTGTGTTCCATTCCCGACGTTATGACGTGGTCACCCGGCGCAAGAAGACCAAATATTGCAACGTTCAGCGCTTCGGTAGCATTTTTGGTAAAGACGATCCGCAGCAGATTACTGATACCGAATAGGTCCGCAAGCGCATCTCTTGCATCAAGAACGATGCGGCCCGCATCAATGGACAGCCGGTGCCCCGATCGGCCGGGACTGCCGCCGATCATGCTGTTGTAATGATTCATAGCAGCCAGCATTTCAGTCGGTTTCGGCCAAGACGTTGCCGCATTATCCATGTAAATAATGTCCATCGTTGCTTTCTCCATCGTCATTGCATCATGAAAAGATGTAACAGGTTTGCACCCTTTTTAAAAACAAATTCTTTCTAGCGTCAACACATCACACAGCCCGGCATCATAAACGAAAATACACAAATGCGATTATATTATATTACCGAATATGTCAAATTACTAATATCTATATAATGGCATCGATTATTCACATTCTTCAGGGGTTCGCATAACCAGATGTTCAAGATAACATTAAAAATATAAACCGGTGATTGTGAGTGGCTCAGGTGTCGTTGCTTGCGTATAAATGGCCATTGAAAAAGTCCAAAGATGAAGCTTTTAAAACGTCCGGGGGCATAGCTCCCGAGATGCCGCTTGAGGAATAAGGTTCCCGGAAGCAGGTTTCAGAAAAGAGAGACATCCAATATAACCGGTACCCATGTCTTGACCTATTCACTTGTCTTTCGTTAAGCTGATGCTATAGACTTTGTATATCTGTTACCGGATACAGGTTTTGGAACGACGAGACAGGGATGAGGATTGGTGGAAATGAGAAACGGGCAGGCGAAAATAGCTCACCTGCCCTGTTATCAAATAATAACGTTATTTAACCGGATAGATTGCTTTTCCGAAAACAGTGTTACACACTGTTGCCCCCGCCAAATAGATACCAATAATGCCTATTGCAATCAAGAGATACGCTGCGATCGGCTTGAAGATTTTGGGATCTGCCAACCCCAGGTCGAGGAAACAAAGGATCCATAAGACAATGTCAGCCGCCACGACGGCCATAAAGAACATCTTGCTTCCCTTGAGATAAGCAGGCGTCACAACCGTCAGAAAGGCCGCTCCAGCCAGCCAGCACCATCCCTCGACATATGCCAGAGGTTTCATGCCAAAAGAATGCATCATAAATTTAGCGAAAACGCTTAACGCCGCTGCAAGCATAAAAAAAGCAGCAAAAAACAGAAATACATTACCTCCGGCTATATTATGATCTTTCAGTTCGATAACCGCAGTCGTATATTGAACAACGCAACCACCAATCAACCAAGCAGCAAGCAAGGGAAGCCCCCCTAAACCTACTTTGCCCAGGAATACCGCCGCGAAACCAAAACAAGCTACAGCCAATGCCGCTAACCCTGCAGGAGCCGGTGTTGCAAAACTATGCTCGTGTGCCATATCTAACCTCCTTTTATAAAACTATTATAAGAATTTATTCAGTTCTATGGATGCTCTCTCCTTTACTATTCCGATGCCACCTCCTTTCTTATTAAGCCGCTATCGAACCATCTCAAATGTCCCGACAAACGAAAACCAAAGTTTATGATCATACTCATAAGCATAAGAGATCCTTCAAGAAACATGTACAAAACATCGTGTTCTATCATTATCGGATCTATATTCCGTATTCAGGAAGAGCGACACCACCCGTCTGCTTCAGGCACTTTATCCTCACAATTCCACCGGGATAGACTTCACCCCTTGCACATTTCCTCATCAGTATCGGTACGGCAAACAACAACATGCCGAAACTTCTGAACGTCGGAATGGAACTTAGAAGATGTGAATGATGTTGAATAGAATAAAGGGCCTACTCTGTGACGTATCGCTGACTAGCATCAAGGACATCAATCCCTGTTAAAGACATGCCTATGGATACAACCCCTTCAACTGCATAAAAGCACCCCCACTCCCATCGGTTCACTTCGGAAATTCCTTTCTGTCTCACCACACACGGAGACCGAATGAGCCGACAGCTCACTGTACATGAGCAATAATTATGCCGGGAGAAAAACGATCGGATTTATTCCATAGATTCGGATACTTGAAATTATCATACACCCTCATGGGCATTTATGACGTGGGCTCAAATGCACATGGGGGCACTATTGCATATGGAGACATTTATTGTCACCCATAGCTTTTATGCCCAATTGATGACATAGGGAATATTAAAAAAGTTTTGGGAAGACATGAAATGGAGTCATCACTTACTCGATAATCCGAAGAGATGAAAACAAACGGGGATCAGCTCTCAACCATTGTACGGTTTGTCCCACCCCCTATTAACTCTCAATCTACATTGTTTTCCGGAAATCGGAAAGAATCTATCATTCGTGGCGGAACCACTTAATTTTAACGATGCATCGCAGGGAAAGTGCCAGAAATGCAATATCAGCAGAAACGTAACAGGCCTTGGAATCGCTGATCAACATGGGGAATAATCGTAGCAGATTTATTTACAGAGCATCAAACAATCGCTTCTATCTTTAGAGCCTGGGTTCATGCCATGCCCGATAACAACACCATAAGAAAAAGCCGTTGCTATTTGACTACGCCATTTTGCCTGATAAAACCGTGAAATTCCATTATATCTTTAACAATATCACGACTTTTCCAAACCCACTCAATGCCATTTTCACCGATGAGATATTCAACACACTGACGTATCTGGTCCGCTTCCACAGAGGTTACCACAAAACTCGCCACTATATCTCTCAAAACCCCATGCTTGGAAAGACCATGATTCAGCATGTCCAAAACACTTCCTTCATCCTCCCTGAGAACCGTCTCTACCGATTTGCCGGAATCACAATCCTCATGAATTCCGGCCCATTCACGGTACGTTTGATGAACGAAACTCATGTTCCACCTCTCATGCAATATAGTGTAAATACGGCATTTTAGAAAAGATGACCCTCGGACACCACTACATATTGTGCTTAACATAATATAACCACAATATGTAGTCAAGAATAAATTAGCTCCGCGTAATTATTTATTTTACCGGTTGTTCGACAGAGCGATTTATTGTAAACAGTCCCGAAAAGATAAATCGTGTCAGACACGGGGCATCTGATATTGAGAACGGCTTCCCCAAAAAACCCAGGGGAACGGTCCACGAATCATTTGGAATCGTAGGTACATGCATACACAGCAAACCCGCAGCCGTAAAACATGAGAAGATGAAGCGTCATCCCAAAACGTCGGGATATATTGATTTTCAAGACGTCTTTAAAAAGGAGGGTTATATTAAAATGCCAGCTCTAGATGATCGCATCGACGATTTATTCGATACATACATTTATTACATCACCACCTCGGATCAATGGTCTCGAATTAAGCGTCACGGCCTAGAAGCGAACAGCGATGGGGTTATTCCCGTCTTACTAACCAATGATCCCGAAGTCATTAAGAAGACCGCTCTCGAAACCTTCGGATCATCCGATGTTATTCTTATTAAATTTAACCTCTGTGCTCTCGGGTTGAATTCTATTGGTGAACTTGTTCAGGATCCGGAAGCAGGTGGTTCGCCTTACCGTCGTATCGTTCGCCGGAACATAATCGGTCCATGCCATCTCGAAAAGGCGGGGTAATGTTTATTTAACCGTTGGTTAAGTTCTGATGCATATGCAAAAGCAACGTATTGCCCTGTTCAAGATTCAAACATATCCCCAGTCACACAAGGAAGTTATACATTGATACACATGAAAATAAATGATCCTGATATTCTGTCATTTAAGAATGGTGGCGGCTGCCTTATGTTCTTCGGTATTCCTTTCCTGCTGGTCGGGATTTTTGTCATGCTTCTTCCTTTCGGTATCGTGCCCGTAAAGGGAGACATCCCACCATGGTATTTTGTTATTCCTTTCGGCAGTGTCTTCACCATGGCCGGTGCAATTCTGATGTTCGGACGCACCGACCTGACCATTGACAGAAGACAGCGTATCATCATACGAAGATGGAGATTTTTTATTACGGTCAAACAGAAGAATTACAGACTCGACTTTTATCGCAGGATTACAATAAACAAGGAATATCGAAGCAATAAAAATTCCAGGACAACGGTATATCCTGTGCGCGTTGAAGGAGAGACCGGGGCTGAAGTCATTACTGTCAGAGAATTCCCCGACTACCATGCCGCTCGAAATTCTGCGGAAACTATTGCACATTTTCTCGGTCTGCCGCTGTCTGATAGCGGTACAGGCATAAAAGTCGAACGCAGCGCCGAAACCCTCAACGATTCTATCAGAAAACAGATACGACGTTCAGGCGAAGTCATTGAAGTTCCCGAATTGCCGCAAAAAATGAAATCAACCATCCGGGAAGAATCAGGAACTATTACTATTATAATTCCTCCTCCAGGGATGCGTGCCTCTTCATACGCAAAGCTGGGTATGTCGCTCGTCTTCGTCGCAGCAGTCATCATCATGTTCGGAAACGTTGCCATAGAGCTTCCCATGCCGCCGTCACTCCGACTGTTTGTGCTCGCCGTTATCGGCATTGGCTTTGTTCTGATACCGATCCTCTCCACGGTCCGTCAGATCATTTCGCAAACCAGAGAATCGACCCGGGTCCAGGTTTCCGGGACCTTCCTTCATGTCGAAAAACAGACCCCGTACCGGAAAAGCAGGTCAGAGATGCCTGCCGATGAAATAGAAGAGCTCATCCTCGGCCAGCATCCCCGCATTCGCGCAACTTCTTTTTCCGGGAGAGACACAATTCTTGACGAGGGGATGATCCATTACGACAGTAAATCAACAGGCGGGAACAGATTGCCGCCCTACCAGCGGCGGACCGGCAACAAGCCGGCAGCAATTATCTCTTTTTTGAACAAACTGACTCCTTCATCGGGCATCACAGCTATCAGCGATCGCGAAGCCATAACATTCGGCAGAAATCTCTTGGACGAAGAGCTTGCCTACCTGCACGCTTTGATAAAAAAGACTCTTGCATCATAGGCATTACCTAAAACAGCCAGATTTGTTGTGCTGATATCAATGCATCATACCACCCGATGACAACGAATAAGATGGAAGGCCATCATTAATGTAAACTGTTCTATGCCGGGGCATCAGGACACGGGTTTCCGAATCTTCCTCTCGCTTTTTCGTTTTATGCTG
>CAZCGI010000109.1:4180-6311 GCA_964498145.1 uncultured Syntrophaceae bacterium | reverse complement strand
ACCGCCCCTGATAGCCGTATCGAACCATGGTTTCAACATTGTTGAAGGCACCGACTCCTGTCCGTGCCGGTACTCCGATAACTGCAATTGATTGAGGATTAAAAAACATGTGCATGAGTCCGCCCCCTTTTGATGAAATTGAAATAAATAATCAGTGAATTCGATCGAATGATCCCATGTACCCGAAGCCCCTGCTCCATTGCCTTGTCATAACGGCCTTGCCGCTACTGCACATATATTTGGCAGGCCAAGTAATGGTTGTCAAGATTATTCTGCTCGATTCGTCATGGCAGGATTGTCTCTATTGCCCCGAGGAATGGCAGCTCTGCCGTTTCATGAAGATAATATAATAAAATAAACACATTACAGTGATACTTCGGATTAAATGATGATTTGACTGTTCAGTCGTGGTGTGATAACGATTCTTTGTTACAAATAGAAGTGTTAGGAGATACTATGATTTTAGGAATAGACGTCGGTGGAACGCACACGGATGCAGTCCTTATTGATGATATGAAGGTTAAAAAGACTGCCAAGGTCTTGACCAATCACGAAAACCTCATAGATTCGTTTCATAATATAACCGATCAGATTCTGCTTGATGAAAACCTCGATGCTCTCGAACGTATCGTCCTGAGTACAACGATATCAACCAATGCCATCGTTCAGGGCAAGGTGGACAAGGTGGGCATGATTCTCGCAAATGGTCCCGGATTGGCGCCATCTTATCTGAAAATCAACGAATATACTGATTTCGTATCGGGCTATGTCAACCACCGAGGCATTAAGATAGCGGAGACAGACTACAATCAGGTCTCCTCAATTCGAGACCGCTTCAAAGAGGCCGATATCCGCCACGTGGGAATCGTGGGTAAGTTTTCAACCCGAAATCCGGAACTTGAAACACAGATTGCCGATATGATCAATAATGACTTTATTCACCTTTCCTTCGGTCATCGCATGTCGGGCAATCTCAATTACCCGCGACGCATCGCCACAACCTATCTCAACGCGGCTATATGGACCACTTATAATTCCTTCGTCACAGAAGTCCTCAAATTTGTTCAATCCATCAAATCAGACGTGCCGATTTACATTCTGAAAGCGGACGGAGGAACATCGGAAATCACCCAATCGGCGAAATATCCCGTGGGAACCATTCTCTCGGGTCCGGCCGCCAGTATCATGGGCATCCTGTGCCTGTCTGAAGGGACGGAAGATGCTATCGCACTCGATATCGGCGGCACGACAACGGACATTGCAATCTTTGCGGACGGGGTCCCGCTCCTGGAACCCTTCGGCGTCACCATCGAAGGTCATAAGACACTAACGAGAGGCCTCCGTTCAAAATCGATCGGTATCGGCGGCGACAGCAAAGTTCAGTATGAAAACGACGCCCTTATCATCGGACCCGAACGGGTCGGTCCGGCCGCTGCATTCGGCGGCCCCCATCCCACGCCGACGGATGCAATGATCATCCTCGGTCTGACCGATATCGGCGACCGGCAGATGGCCGAGGCTGCCGTTTCACGAATAGCAGACAAAATGGGACTTTCCGTTGAGGAGGCTGCACAAACCATCTTCGAACAATCCTGCCGGAAGATTGCGTCAGTCGTCATCGACATGATCGCCGAAGTAAACAACAAACCGGTCTACACAATACACGAAATCCTCGAAGGCAAGAAGGTTGTTCCACAGGTACTTTACGTGGTGGGCGGACCGGCGGAGCCGATGGCCGCGCGCCTCGGCGAGCTTTTGAATTGCACGCCATTCATTCCCGGACACGCAGAGGTCGCCAACGCAATCGGCGCGGCGCTGGCGAGAACAACAGCAGAAATTACGATCCTCGCCGACACGGAAAAGAAATTGCTCACGATCGTTGAGGAAGGAATTCAACAGTCGATTACATCCAAATTCTCCAAGGAGGACGGACTCTTCATCGGCCGTGAAAAACTGAAGGAGCGCGCGATCAAGATGGGAGCACAGCGACATGATATTGAAATAGAAATCATCGAAGACCAGGAATTCAACATGGTCCGCGGCTACTACACCACAGGCAAGAATATCAGACTGAAAGCCCAGATCAAACCGGGCTTGATTGCAGGGTTCGGAAAGGAGGCAATCCAATGAC
>CAZCGI010000109.1:0-4170 GCA_964498145.1 uncultured Syntrophaceae bacterium | reverse complement strand
CCCTGCCTTTGACTGGGCAATATCGTCAACCCATCCCGAGCGTGAAGAGCGGCTCCTGTATACACAGGATCAGGTGTTTGAAGAAGGGCTTCTCGATTTTGAAAATATCATTGAATACAAGCCCGGCATGGCAACCATGGAAGACATCAACCGAATCCACATCTGCGTCCCCGACGCGCAAAGCGTTACGACGGAATCACATCTCATTTCCGCCGGCGGCGCCATCACGGCGGGGAAGAAAGTCCTCGACGGCGAAGTCGACAATGCCTTTGCACTGGTTCGTCCGCCCGGTCACCATTCCATGACGGTTGTCCACGGGAACAGGGGATTCTGTAATGTCAATATTGAAGCAATTATGATCGAGTATATCCGTAAACATTATGGGCATAAACGAGTCGCTATCATCGACACGGACTGCCATCACGGCGACGGCACCCAGGAAATCTACTGGCACGATCCGGATACGCTGTATATTTCTATCCATCAGGACGGCAGAACACTCTATCCCGGTTCCGGATTCCCCGATGAATTCGGCGGCCCAAACGCTCTCGGTGCGACGGTTAATATCCCTCTTCCCCCCAGAACATCCGAGGAGGGATTTCTGTATGTCCTTGACAATCTGATTCTTCCCATAATCGATGATTTTAAACCGGATCTCGTTGTAAACTCGGCAGGACAGGATAACCACTATACCGATCCGATCACGGACATGAGGTTTTCGGCACAGGGATACGCAATCCTGAATGATCGGCTGAATCCCGATATTGCCGTTCTTGAAGGCGGTTACTCTGTGGAAACCGCCCTTCCCTATATTAATGTCGGTATCATCCTCGCCATGGCCGGAATTGATTACAGTCATGTAACTGAGCCCGATTACGATGCGGACGCAATCAGACAATCAGCCGACATCACCAAGTACATTGAACGTGAGGTCGAGATGATCCATGACTTATGGAAGAATCGAAACGACCAGAAGGCTAAACTGAGCAGAGATCAGGAATTTATCACCCGCAGTAAAACTATTTATTACGACACGGACGGAATTAATGAAGAACAGCGGGAAACGGTTCGGCTCTGTGACGACTGCGGCGGCTTGATCACCATTGATTCGCGGGCGAATTTCATGGATAGAATTTTCGCCGTGATCGTTCCGAGGCAGAGCTGTCCTGCCTGCCGCAGGAAAGGTGAAGAGATTTTCGAATCTACGGAAAAGCGTCCCTTTATCCATGTTTATTTCCAGGACCGAGACAAGGACATTTTTATCGTAAAATAAGGCATTGCGCCCATTTAGTGCTTGACAATCCTTTTCCTCTTTGACTAAAGTCCCGGCAATTGCTCGGGGAGTGCATTGAGAGCAAGACTTTATCACAAGGAGGGTGAATACAAGTGAGCGACGAAGCGATTAGAAAAAAAACCCAGGAAACGGCAACGAAATTATTCGGTAAGGGTATAAAGATGGACCCGCCCTACCTGATGTGGAGAGAATTCGATAAAGACCTGGCGAACGAATTTTCAAAATTCATTACGGGAAATCTTTATTCCCGAACAGTTCTGACACTGCCGGAGCGTCAGATGGTCGCCTGTGCCATGCTCGCCGCAACGAGGGCATCGGAAGAGCTGAAACTCCACGTCAATGCAGCGCTTAATGTGGGATGCGACCCCCGAAAGCTCGCAGAAATCTTCTTCCAGGTTGCAACATATGCTGGCATGCCCGCTGTCAATGAAGCGCTTGAAGTGTATCGGGAAGTTCTCAAAGAACGAGGAGAATGGCCGATTAAGTAAAAAGCTGGCGGCTTACGCCATCGATGAATATCATATTTATCAGGCAATAACAGTGAGGTTAAGAAGGGGGTGAAACTGACACCCCCTTCTTATTTTTTATCGAACGGAAAGCATGCTGCTTTGTGCAAGTATGGACAATTACGGAATGGATAACGTATGACTGACTGAATTCACAGTAAAATAACATTTGGCAGTCGAAAACCTTTTGCTGAAAATTAACAACCGAAACTAACATGTTTTATCTGAACGACTCTAAATTTCACAACCTTATTGAAAGAATTCGCAGACGTCCCAACGAGACCGTCTCCGGCCAGTGGTTTAATGTCATTACCTTCGGGACGTACAACTTTATTCAGGGAAATATTATCAAGGACAATGCTCCGAATGGGTTCTTTAGAAATATTGCATCGATCGTCGATACCATTTCAATCGAGGATATAGCCGGTTTTTGGCCGGAGGTTCAGGGTCATCCTGTCACCATCGCCGAGGAATCAGCCCTTGTCGATTATATAGCTTCAAGAGGAGCTCATGAGGTCGAACTCATCGTCCCGGAAAGAAACCGGTCGAGACCCGTTGATTGGGATCGATTTGATGAAACCCCGGAATTCAAAATATATAATCGCTTTATTTACCCTTCCATAATAGACACTATTGAAAACATCGATGAATATCAATCTCTCGATAAACTGTGCCTCTGTCCACGACACATTCGGACAGTTGAACTCGAATCAACGTCGAATAATCGCTTACTCGATATGGGGTGCGGGTGCGGAAACCTCATCGAGTCGATCAACCGTAAATGCTGTTCGGAAAACTGCGAGCGGCAGTGGGAGTGCTGCGGTTGCGGCAATATTATCGAAGTCTTAAAAAGACGCATACCCCGGTTTCAATGTTACGGCGTCGATATCAATCCTGCGAACATCGATGCTGCGGAAGAAAGGGAAATACCCAACATTCACCTGGGTGACAGTGAACGTATCGACGAGATATTCCCCTCACACATTACTTTCGACATGATCATTTTCAGCGGTTTGTTGAATCGGCAGGTGACTTCGCGGGAAAAGGCGGAAAGCATCTTACGCAACGCCCTTGAAAAACTTAATCGGAGTGGATATGTCATTATCACAGGGTATACATCATGCCACTTTACCGCTGACGATCTGTCATGCATGGGCATTGACGTTATGGGAAAAAGTATTCCCAATAATATATTCAAGGAATATTCAGACTATTATCTGCGGCAATTGTATCTCGGCAGGAAAATCGACTAACCATCACATGAAGCGATATCCTGTAAATGGGTCATCATGGCCGGGAATTCCTTACCCATTGATTTCTCAAAGTCCCGGCTTATCTCGATAAGACGGTTCATATCGATACGTGTCGGTATCCCGATCTCATGGAGCATATGGGCTGTGTCTTCCGTGGCAATGTTTCCCCGGGCACCCGGGATGAACGGACAACCTCCCAACCCACCCAGTGATGTATCAAAAATGGAAACCCCCTGCTGAAGGGCTTCCCAGACATTGGCAAGTCCCAATCCCCGCGTGTTATGGAGATGGAGCGAGATGGGCTTATCCAGTGTCACGTCCTTCACCCGCATCAACAACTCTCTCATCTGCAGTGGATTCGCCATACCCGATGTATCAGCAAGGCATAGTTCATCCGGTTCGAGGCTCATATAATTCTCAATGAGATCAACAACCCGTGTAACGGGAACCGTTCCTTCGTATGCACACCCGAAGGCGTTCATAACTCCCGCCCGCACTTCCATCCCGGCGGTTTTCGCTTTCTCGATCAACTCCAAGGCTTCCGTTTTCGCCTCGTTTATCGTGCGATTCGAATTTTTCCTGCTGTGCGTTTCACTTGCTGATACAAATATGCCCACGTGAGGCACCCTACACTTGATAGCCCGCTCAAGGTTTTTAGCTCCCAGAATCAATGCAGAATAGAGAACGCCGATTTGTCGTTCCATGTCCATCCACAGTTTTTCCGCATCCGCCATCTGCGGGACAAGACGGGGATTGACAAATGATGATACTTCAATGCGACGGATACCGCTCTCGATCAGGCTGTTGATAAGCTTCAGCTTCACATCAGTCGACAGGATCTTTGCTTCAGTTTGAATTCCGTCGCGGAGTACAACCTCATGAAGGGTTACCTTTGTTGGTAATGAACACATGGCACTTCTTCTCCAGATGCTTGTATTATTTCTTGTATCATAGTTTCAGTTTATGAGCCAATACCGAGACTGCATCATACCGATTCATAACAGTGATCAATAAAAATAAAAAGCGTATAGCGTGTTCAGGGGTGTGAGCAGGATTTGAGCAGCCTCATTCCTTCAATTATTCAATGGGTTTTTAACAATAACATTATGTCTGACAT
>CAZCGI010000108.1:0-6330 GCA_964498145.1 uncultured Syntrophaceae bacterium | reverse complement strand
AAAGTTTCAATCTTGACGAATATATTGGTCTTCCCGGGGAAAATGCCCAACAGCGGGCGCTCCATAGAGAAAGTTACAGTTTCTTCATGATTCAGGAATTATTTGGCCTGATGAATCGTAAATTCAAAGAAGCAAACGTTCCCTGGGGCACACTTATCGATCAGGCAAAGCTTGTATCCGAACTGAAAGCATATCCTGATGACTGGGTGGAGCACGGCATTGGCAAAGGAAAAGCCATTGTCATCAACCCCGATGCCGAGTCAGAGTACCTTCGATGGATTCGAAGGGAAATACTGGATGCCTATGGCGAAAAAATAAAACGGACCGGAGGCATTGATCTACATGTTATCGGCGTCGGCGGGAGAGGGCATGTCGCCTTTCATGAGTCGGGAATACCTTTCGAGCGAAATGAAATGTTGCTGGTAAGGCTCGATGACAATACCGTCGAGAATGCCGTAGAGGACGGACACTTTCTCAGCAAGGCGGAGAGCCCGTTGTATGCTATATCGATGGGAGCCGAACTTGTGTATCAAGCACAAACCGTTGTTCTTCTTGCGAACGGAAGTAGAAAGGCTGAGTCGGTGGCGGCATCGCTTCTGAATGACCCTTCCCCTCTGATACCGATTTCATATGGACAGATACTTTCGAAGAATGGGGGAACAATGATTTATGTCATTGACAAGGCTGCTGGTGAATACGTCATGGATAACGCCAGTGAAATAAGGCAGCGGGGGATAGAGATCGAAGATATCAGCACTCAGGGAGCTTCACAGAGGGTATCGGATCTACAGTTTTACCGCGATCCGGAAACCTGTCTGGTCGGATAATCTTTCAGGTGCAGTGACTGTTCGAAAGGCTTCGGTTGTGGTACCCCGGTGGTGCACCGAAGCCTTTCTTTACCGAATTGATGAGCCGTATGGCTGAATATATTTATATGCTCATCTGAAAGATTATTTGAACGACAACCTTTCAGGAAAGAACAGGAAAACTGATATTCAATGGAAACATTTGTCGCCGCGGCAGTAAGCCTCGCAATTTCCGTTACATTGATAACGAAGAGAAAGACAAATTACCTTCATATTCTATTTGCAGCTTTGTGTTTTGCCCTCTTTTCAGACAAAATCGGATCGTTTCTCTACACTGTTCTCGGGACTGCATACTGGCGGGCTGTTCACTATATCGGAACACTGATGATACCGCCTCTCCTTGTCATGTTTGCCCGTGCTTCCTTTGGATATAGAACATTTCTGTCTTTACGGGATATAATCGTTACCTGCCTTCTCAGTATCATGGGGACACTGGTCTTTCTGACACCATTGTTCCCATGGATGCAACACGATGTCATCCTGTATTTATATAATGGCGGTATTGCTTTTTACTGTTTTCTGGCACTTCTCTTTTATATCGGGAAGGAACCTGCCGGCCCGTTTCGGGTGCGCGTGATCTCTGTTGCCGGTGCATGTGTGATTGCCGCCATCATCGGTGTTGTCGATATTATGGGTTTGCTTGGCTACAGGGTTCTGCCGTCACTCTTTGATATCGCCATTGCCGCGCTCATTTATTTCGTTTTCATTACCATTACCAATCCCGACTTGTACGAATGGTATGGCACGATCATCCGCTCGCTGTCGGTCATTTGTGCCGTGCTGATCTCAACCATATTATTTTACGTGATTATGACTCTCGTGCACCAACCAACGACCATACCATTCAGCGGTGTATTCATTTCGTTAGTGCTCATAGTCATCCTCATTGATCCGATAAAAGATGTGTTGAGATCAATCGTCAATCACTTTCTGAAAAAGAAGGAAGACCTGGTTCCCTTGATCGACTTGGGGGATGTTTCCAGACAGAAGGATTATGCCTCGCTGGAAGAAATGGCCACCGGTCTTGCCCATGAAATCAGGAACCCTCTGGGATCGATAAAGGGTGCCGCTCAGTATCTTAAAATGGAAGCAGAGACAACGGGTACTTCAAAATTACTCAATATTATTATTGAAGAAACGGACCGGTTGAATTCGGTTGTATCGCAATTTCTCAATTATGCCAGACCCCATACGTTCAATATTGAAAAACAGGATATTAATCGCATTGTAACCAAAGTCGTATCGCTCATAAAAGCAAAAGGACTCCCTGATAATATTACCATCGAAGAAAACCTGGCGGCACATCTGCCCGGAGTGAAGATTGATGGTGAACAGATGCTCCAGGTTTTTTTAAATATTGCATTGAACGGCATAGACGCGATGTCCGATGGAGGAACGCTCCGTTTCGGTACTGTAAGAATCATAGGCGACGGGCGGAGAAAAGTAGAGATTTCAATTATGGATACCGGTCATGGAATCAACGCAAAAGACAGGCGAGAGATTTTCAAGCCGTTTTATACGACCAAAAAACGGGGAACGGGATTAGGACTTTCCATTTGCCATAAGATTGTTAGAAATCATGGGGGAACCATCCGTGTGGAATCTTCACCAGACCGTGGAACAACATTTTTCATACGAATTTAGGCAAAGGCCTTGACAGAATTATCAGTCCATACTAGAAATCCTCTGTGTAAAGTTTAGTTTGTTATTCGTTGTAATTTTTGTCGGGTCTCTGCCGTTTTTTGATAAACTCGGAGCTTGCTTAAGGCATTTCCAGAACTCCCCATCGATTCCGGGCATTTGGATTGTCTGTCTTCCCGTTTGCCAAGATTTATCCTAAAAACGAGACAGACGCATTCTATGCGAAATGTCTTATACTCAATCAGCGATGGATTGTATACAATCTGGATAAAGTTGTTTGGGGGAGTATGATGGCAGTTCCCTCAATGGTGTAATATAACCGCTTACATGAATTATCACGTGAGCAGCAGCCTGTGGTTCATACATTGACAGATGAAAAAGATCCTGATCGCTGACGATGAACTGAATATGCTCCTTGTTCTCGAAGCAATGCTCGAGAAGGAGGGGTACGATGTCATAACTGCCGGTGACGGCGTTGAGGCACTGAATCTTCTCGAAGGTGATGACATCGCCGTTATCGTTACGGACTTGAAAATGCCGAAACTTGACGGCCTTGGACTCCTTTCCCGAGTCGTCAAGGAATACCCGTCGATTCCCGTCATTATTATCACCGCCCATGGTACAGTCGAAACGGCAGTTGAGGCTTTGAAAAAAGGGGCCTTCGACTACATCACCAAGCCATTTGAACAGGAAGATCTGAAGAATATCATCCGCAAGGCCTTCAAGACTCATTCGCTCAGTGATGATGAACTTGTCGTGGGGCCCGACGAGATAGATCGCTACGATATTATCGGACAGAGCGAACCAATGATCAGGATCTACGATGTTATCAAAAAGGTGGCGCCGACGACAACGACCATCCTTATTACCGGTGAAACGGGAACTGGAAAAGAACTCATCGCAAATGCAATTCATAACAACAGCCCCCGCCGGGCAGATCCTTTTATTAAGATAAACTGTGCCGCCATCGCGGAGAATCTTTTGGAAAGTGAGCTCTTCGGTTACGAAAAGGGTGCCTTCACCGGTGCCGTTAACAGAAAACCGGGCAGATTTGAGCTGGCCCATAAAGGAACCCTGTTTCTCGACGAAGTGGGCGAGTTGCCGAAAGATATGCAGGTAAAACTTCTCCGTGTCATTCAGGATCAGGAATTTGAAAGGGTCGGTGGTCTCCGTACGATTAAGGTCGATGTGCGATTAATTACGGCAACGAACAGAGACCTTCTCCAGGAGGTCAAGGAACAGCGATTCAGGGAGGATTTATATTATCGATTGAATGTGTTGCCCATTCATATTCCCCCGTTGCGGGAGCGTAAAGACGATATCGCCCTTTTGATGGATTATTTTCTTGATAAATTTAATAAGAAGTTGAATCGATCCGTCACCGGTATGGATCAGCAGGTCAGGGACGTCTTTATAAACTATGAATGGCCCGGAAATATCAGGGAGCTTGAGAATTTAATCGAGCGGCTCGTTCTTCTTGCTCAGGGACAAACGCTGACCCTGGCTGATCTTCCACCGGAGGTTTTATCAGGGAAAAGCCCGCACCTCCCCTTTGATCCCGGTAAGAATGGAAAATCATTCAAAGATATCATCAGAAGCAGCACGGAAGAGATCGAAAAGCAGATGATCGTCAAAACCCTTGAGGCATGTGACGGGAATGTCAGCAGGGCGGCAAAAGAACTGGGACTCAGTCGAAAAGGGTTGCAGTTGAAAATGATCAAATATAACCTCCGTAAGGGGAATGGCTGAAGGCCGGTTTTCACCATGAGGCTGTTTAAAATGTCCGGTTACATAGCACCCCAAATTTGCTTGCCTTGCAGCGCGCACTGGCAACGACTCATTTGTTGTTATTGCGTCACAAGGCCTGCCTGTCGGCAGACCTTGTCTGCGCTTCCAGCCCTGGGGCGTGAATCGTACTTACAGGTACATCGCAGCGAAGAAGGATGAGGGGACGCCGAACGTAGACGCTTTTTAACAGTTTCTAAAAGTTTGCGTGTCAGTATAATTTGACACGGTATGGCAGGTTGCCATTCATATCATAAGAGACTCTCTGGAGTTAGTAAGAGAAGAACGGGAAGAAGAAAAATCATGGCGCACAGGATAGAAGTCGGATTTAAACCGGGAATAAGGGATGCTCTCGGGGAAAAAACAGCTCGGAAGATTATCGAAAATTTAAACCTCACCGTTGACGAGGTCGCAACGATAGAAGTGTATACCATTGACGGAGATCTGACGGATGATCAATTGGAACAGATTGCGAAGGGTCCACTCTCAGACCCGGTCATACAGCAATACGTAATCAATCGAGGTCTCGCTGATAATTTCAGCTGGATGATTGAAGTAGGATTCCGGCCCGGTGTGACGGACAATGTAGGGAAGACCGCACGGGAAGCCATAGAACTGCTCATCGGTGCGTCGAGAGATGCCGGGATTAACGTCTATACCTCGAGACAGTATGTCATCAGGGGAAATATCACAAAAGATCAGGCGGAATTGATTGCTTCGGGACTGCTTGCCAATGAACTTATCCAGCGGTATGAAATTATCCGTGGCGACGAATGGAATCCCGACAAAGGCCTTGAACCTTATATCCCGCGGGTTGTTATAGAAGAGGAACCGGTGACCGAAGAGATCGATCTGAACGTCGGGGATGCGGAACTGCAAAACATCAGCAATACAAGAGTCCTTGCCCTGACTGTGGAAGAAATGAAAGTCATTCAGGGGTATTTGCAGAATGACGCAGTTGTCGCCGAACGAAGAAATGTCGGCCTTTCCGATAAGGTAACGGATGTGGAGCTGGAATCACTGGCCCAGACCTGGTCGGAGCATTGTAAACATAAGATATTCAACAGCGTTATTGCGTATGCCGATGAGGAAGGAAACACGACCGAGGTCGATTCTCTTTTTACAAGTTATATCAAGGGATCGACGAAAGAAATCAGAGAGGACCTGGGGGAAAATGACTGGTGTCTCTCCGTTTTTGTCGATAATGCCGGTGTCATAAAATTCAATGAGGACTACAATCTCGTTTTCAAGGTGGAAACCCATAACTCTCCTTCAGCTCTCGATCCCTATGGTGGGGCGCTGACCGGAATCGTCGGCGTCAACCGGGACCCGTTCGGAACGGGTAAGGGGTCGAAACTGATTTTTAACACGGATATTTTCTGTTTTGCCTCTCCATTTCATGCCGAACCCCTTCCTCCGCGAATCCTTCATCCCCGGCGGATTTACGATGGAGTACGCGAGGGTGTCGAACATGGTGGAAATAAAAGCGGAATTCCTACCGTTAACGGCTGTATCGTATTTGATGAACGGTATCTCGGAAAACCCCTTGTCTACTGCGGAACGGGCGGGATTATGCCGGCCCGTATTCTCGACGAGCCCACGCATACAAAAGCCATCGAGCCGGGTGACGTGATTGTTATGACGGGCGGAAGAATCGGCAAGGACGGTATCCATGGGGCGACATTTTCATCGGAAGAACTTCATGAGGGCTCTCCGGTAACGGCTGTACAGATTGGTGATCCCATTACCCAGAAGAAAATGACTGATTTTCTCCTTATCGCCCGTGATCAGGGACTCTATCGGGCCATTACCGATAATGGTGCCGGAGGACTTTCTTCGTCGGTGGGGGAGATGGCGACGCTCTGCGGTGGTTGTGATCTTGATCTCAGTAAGGCACCGCTGAAATATGCAGGACTCCAACCATGGGAAATTCTCATTTCAGAAGCGCAAGAGCGAATGAGTCTTGCCGTGGATCCCGTCAAAATCGACGAATTTCTCAGCCTTGCTGAAAAGATGGGCGTTGAGGCAACCCTACTCG
>CAZCGI010000107.1:0-6346 GCA_964498145.1 uncultured Syntrophaceae bacterium | reverse complement strand
CTCCAGAATTTCCTTGTGTTTCAATTCCTCCCGGGCAAGCCGGCTGAAGAGGGTTTCAAGTTCTGTCCCACCGTAATTATCAAGAAGGCCCATGTACAGATCATACGCCGCCTGTTCCATTTTCATCGCAAAAGTCATGACATCCTGAGGACTGCTGTCTGTGGTAATATCAGTTGAAAGCATGTAATCACTGAAACTGACGTCTGCAATATCTCTTTTCCCCCCAATCGCCAAGGTATTACCACTTGCCAAGACATTCTCAATCATTTTCTTATGACCGAGTTCCTGATTTGCCAGATCTTCCAGAAGTTTTTTTGCCGCTACGCTTTTCACCATTGCCTGAAATTTCGTATACAAAGCACAGGCCGTTTGTTCCTTGTCTCTCGCAAATTTTAATGCTTCTTCAAGCGATCCGAAATTCATAACGTCCTCCTTTTAACGTTTGTAATTATCCGAAAAATGCTTGAAATAAACCTCCAACAGTCTGTTATTTTAATTTAGAGAAAAAACAAATTTTAATCAAGTTATAAGAATCTGTTAAACGGATTCTTTTCATTTGAATTATTATACGGAAAGCGTTAACAAAACAATACACTACGCTTTGAAAGAGAACCGCGAACATGGAACAATGGTTCCTGTGCACCTTAATTGCCTTGTGTGCCTTTGGTATTCAGAGATTCCTTTATAAGGTCTCTGCAGAAAAGAAGTGCAATACGGCATGGACCACATTTGCATTTATGGGCACGGTGGCAGGACTGAGTTCATTTGCATTTTTTGTCTCGGTTGAACCTGTCGACAACATCGTTTTCCTCATTTTTATATCATTTATTAATAGCGCATCGTTTCTGGCAGGAACAATCACAACGATTGAATCGTTAAAATATATATCGACGGGCATTGCCTATCCCACAATTCGTCTCAATACGGCAATTGTTGTCATTTTTTCCATCGTATACTTCAAAGACAGGCTGTCAGCGTTTCAACTTATGGGCATATTACTGGCTATCGTCGTTATTGGTATGCTTACAAGATCTGCTAATAACATCCATAATAACGTTGTTGACACAAACTTCCGGCGGGGAATTATTCTGACATTTATAGCACTGATATCGGGCGCAATTGCTGCGATATCAAGTAAATTCGCCGCTATTGGTACAAACCACCTGGCGTTTATCGCCCTATCCTACGCATTGAGTATGCTCTTTTCATTCATGCTGAGGAATAGACTTCAAGGTACAGAAGAAAATCCGCATCATCGTGATGCCTTGATTATCGGGATCTGTATGGGAATGGTAAATTTTGTAGGTTTTTATTCACTGCTGCGAGCTCTTTCGACTGGTCCTCTTTCGATTATCATATCGATCACGGGCATGTACTTTGTTATAGCCATTATACTTTCCACGGTTATTTACAAGGAACACCTTAATCGACTGAGGCTTGCCGGAATTGTCCTGACCGTTATTTCAATTACATTGATGAGGATGTAACCCTCCGTCTTCGTTCTGGGACGTTGTGCCGAAATAATACATCATGAGTGGCCGTTTAAAAACACCCACCTACCCTCCCGACATTTTGTTATTATCCTCATTATTTTCCGCGGCGACGTAGGTATAAGACAGCTAATGTGTATGTATCATTATACATATTTTCGCATCACCTCAGCAAAAGCCGGGATCGAATTCACAATCGTAGCGTCGTCTACACAGTATGAAATCCTGAAGTGGCCTGCTTTTCCGAATCCACTTCCCGGCACGGTAAGGATATTCTTTTTCTGGAGGTCTTTAACAAATTTTACATCATCCTCGATGGGTGATCGTGGAAAGAGATAAAACGCACCTTCGGGTTTCTCAAAATTGTAGCCCGCAGAGGCGAGACCGTCACAGAGAAGATCACGTTTTCGTTTATATTCTTCAACATCCACCGTTACCCCCTGCATTTTTGCCACAACTCGCTGCATAATCGCCGGAGCATTCACAAAACCTATTATCCGGTTACAGAGAACCAGTCCCCCCATCAACTGGTCAAGATCAGCTACTGCCGGATTGACGGCAAGATACCCGATTCTTTCCCCGGGAAGAGAAATACTTTTTGAATATGATGTAGCAATGATGCTGTTATTATAAACCTGCATGATGCTCGGGACTTCAATACCATCATAAACAATATCTCGATACGGCTCATCTGAAATAAGGTAGATTTCTTTTTTCAGTTCAGCCGATTTTCGCTTGAGAAGCTCACCAAGGGCGTGAATTGACTTTTCATCATAAATTTTCCCCGTTGGATTGTTTGGAGAGTTAATCAGAACAATTTTTGTTTTTTCAGTAACGGCATCTTCGATTGCCCGAAGGTTGAGTGAAAAATCATCCTTTGAGTCCACCAGTTTAATGACGCCGTTATAGTTATCAACATAGAAACGGTATTCAACGAAGAAGGGCGTGGGAACGATAACTTCGTCTCCCGGATCGAGAAGCGTCTTGAGAATAACATTGAGCGCACCGCCGGCACCACAGGTCATAACGACATGATCCCCTTTTATTTCTTTTTTATGCACACCGCTCAAATAATCTGCAATTGCTGATCGTGTATCAATATAACCGGCATTCGGCATATAACCATGAACCCCGAGACTCTTATCGTTGGCAACTTCTATCAATAATTCCTTAAATTGGTGTGGAGGTTCAACATTCGGATTGCCGAGGCTGAAGTCAAAGACATTCTCCGCTCCGAATTCCTGCTTGAGCCGCAAACCGTCCTCAAACATTTTTCGAATCCACGATGACTGAGAAATGAAACCTTCGATTTTTTTTGAAATTGCCATTATCTAACTCCTCTCCGTATCATAAACCCGTCTTGTTTTAGTGAATACCTCGGTAGCCTTCGACTTCGATTCGGGGCATTCCATACATAATCAGTTTGTCTTCTAACAAATCCCTAAAAAAATTGAAACATTCTTTTCAAATGCTTCATGCAGTTTAACGCCCTTCGCACAACCTTTTTATGAGTCGTCTATTCTTTTTCGAGATTTCATTTATTATATATTACTTCAATGATCAATTATAACTACCTGTATGTCCTTGTCTATTTATTGGTCATAGCACAGACACTCTCCGATACATCACGATTGGGAGTGCATTCTAAGAGGATAAAAACAGAAACCGGCACAACTCATCGCATAAAAGAAGAGGCTTGATCAAATGAGATATTGATGAAAGCAAGGAAATTCAAGAAGAGGAAGGACTCGTATATGTCTGATACATAATCCGTCAGTTAGGCCCGTCAGATATCATAGTTTATGATGTACGCTTCCAGATCATCCTCATTGATGAAGCGTTCGCTGATTATCTTGTCTCGAACTGATATGCCTGCTCTATGGACGGTATCAGGATCACCCGACACAAGGGGATGCCACCACTCCAGACACTTTCCTTCACTCAGACGGCGATACGCACATGTCACAGGTAACCACTTATACAGTTTCACTGTATCTGGTTCCAGAGTCAGACATTCGGGAACTATTTCCCTCCGCTCATTATAGCCGGTGCACCGGCATGTTTCTACATCAAGAAGACGACATGCCACACTGGTATACCGGACTATCCTCGCCTTTCCTACTTCCAGTTTATGGAGGCAGCATCGGCCGCACCCGTCACACAATGACTCCCACTCGTGATACGTCATTTCATTGAGAGATTTTATTTCCCAGAACGGTTTTGTTTTCTTTGAATTAATCAAATGTCTGCTCATTTCTTTAGAATAAATAATTACTTGTCTATCGTTAACCACATACGCAGTTTGTCTTTATATGCTACTCGGGCAGAAAGCCCCTCCTGCTCCACCATGGCAGACAGTGATGACGCCGAACAAAAGTGACTGTTCATAAGCACCAATTTTTCCAATAAGGCAATTATCTTAATAATAGGGCGATCAATATCAGGTTCTTCGATGACCATTCGCCCACCCCGCTTCAAAACTCGAAGAAGATCGGATAAAGCACGCTGCTGATCACAGAAATGATGCAGGGCATCAACGACGATTATTCGATCGAACATGTCATCCCGAAACGGGAGCATCTCCACATGAGCCCGTGTGCGGACAAGTTCCGCTTTGTTCTTGCTCTGTTTCAGCATATCCATCGATACATCGCACACGACTATATGGTCGACGTATTGAATAAGATAAGCGGAGACTCTGCCGGTTCCACCACCGGCATCCAACATCCACCCGGTGACAGGCAAGCGCAGGAGTGACTTCAATCGTTGTATATCCGGAGTTCCGATTAATCGATCATACTTCGATGCGATAAAGTCAAAGTGATTGATCATGATACCCCTGCTTTAATCCCTGCGATCCCTTCGAAGCGAAAAATGTGCCGCCACAGGCGTATTGTTCCACTCCTTCATTATCACCGGTCGGGATATTTGTTTTATTACAACACATCATCGTCCTGCATCATGTCATCGACAATAGCTATTGACGTGACGTCTTGCGGATCACTAAACCGGTGGTGCTGTCGGAAGCTCGGGGAAATTACGGTCAAGGATTTCATTCCACTTGTCCAGATAAGACCGAACATTTTCCATTAATGCAGACAAATCACCTTCAATCGTAATCGTGACAATCGTATCGTTTTGCTCGATTTTGTTGACAATATCCTGATCGTGATTACTTTCGACTTTGCCAAATACCGTATGGTTATTATCAAGCCATGGAGTCGGAACATGCGTGATGAAAAACTGACTTCCGTTCGTTCCAGGTCCTGCATTAGCCATTGATAATACTCCCGGCTTGTTATGTCGCAGTTCGGGCAGAAATTCGTCCTGAAACTGATATCCGGGACCACCTCGGCCATCATCACGGGGGCATCCTCCCTGTATCATAAAGTCATTAATGACACGATGGAATTTCAACCCGTCATAATACTTGCGTCGGGCAAGATTAACAAAATTGCCGACGGTTACGGGAACCTCTTCGGCAAAGAGATTAACTCGTATCGTTCCCTTCGTTGTTTCAATTACTGCAATTATAGGTTCTGGTTTTCCCATATGGATCCCTCCCTTTAATTCTGGTTACTCATTTGGTTCATCCCCGGCGGCAGCAATATGTCATATTTGTTTCCGAGTTCGCGGACTAAATTGATAAAGCGGCCTGGTAATGGAACTTCCCGGGAAACAAGTAATAATTGACGATCATGCGCCCGCTGCAATATCGCCGACGAGTCGATACCTTCCTGATTATCGCACAGGACGTTTACTCGAAGGGCATCTGTCAGCGGTATCATCATATCTGCGAATTCACGATGAAACTTGTTGATTTCTTCATCGATGCATTTCTTGTTCTCGTTGACAAATGTGGCAAACGGCTCTTCCGTATTGGGCGTTCCGAAAAGATCATTCACGATTGCCCCGGACAATTTGTTAATATCTCCCGTATCGCGTCCCGGATACTGACGAGCAAGATGATCCCTTATTCTTTTAAAGAGAATCATCTGTATTATCGCAACTCCCTGACGTAGTATGGGGATTAATTTGCTTTCAAATGCCTCCATCTTTGACCTTCCTTATAATAATCTTGTCTGTCTCACTCATGACGTATTGCTTTGTCAAGGAAAATCGGGAGACGGTAATAATTTTTCATTAAGGAAATGATTGTGTGTACACCGCTGATAGTATTTGAACATAGCGCTTAAGGACTTCTTGACAAGAAAGAATACTCACATGATTTTCATTAAAACCGAAACATTTCGAAGCCTCGGATTGAGCCATTGGATATAACTGACTTTCTAAAGCGATAACTCCATCGTTGGCATTTTTTATGAGTACCTTATTACTTTTATAACCGAAGAACAGATAATAATCTATTTCAGGTGGCAGTCTGTGACGATAAATATTTTGCATGAACTGACTCTCTGGTACCAGGTCTTTCCACACCGGCGGCCCTTTAAACAGACTTTTCTCGGGCGCCAGTTGAGCACTTGCAACACCACTCCATGGCGTTGAAATGGAAACAAACAGCTTTACGGAATATGGGGGACGATGAAGGGCATATCGACTTAAAAAAGATCGGCCAACCAGTCCTCCCATGCTGTGGGCGGTAATGCACAGCGTTTGAAATCCATATGTTTTATAGAGAAGAGAAAGGTTTTCATACAGCAGACCCGATATTGTTTCCAGTCTCAGCCCCGAGGGATAAAAAAAGAACCATGGTTGGAATCTCTTTCTGTCAATATTACCGGCAAGATATTTCCAGTCCCGTGGAGTCCCTCCTGAACCATGAATAAAAAGAATCGGTATTTTCCCCTCGTCATATTTATCCAATGCGTAAATGTTGACACCAAGGTCATTGATGA
>CAZCGI010000106.1:3299-6358 GCA_964498145.1 uncultured Syntrophaceae bacterium | reverse complement strand
TCGCAGGATTATACCACTCCTCGGCAGCTTCCTCGCCGATAGCTTTGAATATTTTCTGAACGACAATCTCTTCTGTCTCATCGCTTGCCGGTTCAATCGCGGCACGACCATCTGCATCCGTACCGGCAATCCGCATGGGCCGTACTGTCAATGTATAAGAATCTCCCGTTCCTTCGATCTTCACGGGAGCAAGGAGTTCCCTGATTTCTACTCCTTCTTCAAGGGCCATTGAAATCTCATCTACAAAGGCGGGCATATCTTTCCGGCGACGACGATATACGATAACAGCTTTACCTCCCAGGCGAACAACACTTCGAGCGACATCGACAGCAGTATTCCCGCCTCCGATAACGGCAACAGTCCCGTTAACGGCAACCGATTCACCGCGGCGGATTTTATCAAGGAATGCGATTCCCTCTTCGAGCCCCTCCAGATCTTCCCCGGGAATATTGAGCTTTCTCGATCGGGAGTGTCCACATCCCATGAAAACAGCGTGATACTCGCTGTGTGCTTTACTTAAAAAATCATGTGAAATAGCTTTTCCCGTGTAAATCCGAACTCCCATTTCTTCAATTCGGGCGATCTCACTTTTCAGAACAGATGCAGGAAGGCGGTATTCAGGAATGCCCCATCTGAGAACACCGCCGGCTTCGGGCTTTGCCTCGAAAACATCGCAGGTATATCCGAGAATCGTGAGAAAATAAGCCGCCGCCAACCCGCTCGGACCGGCACCGATCACAGCGATTTTCTCCTTCCTCTGCGGCTGTTTTTCGATCGACGATTTTAATTCATTGCGAACTGCCGTGTCAGCGAGAAATCGTTCAATTGCATGGATGGCAATTGCTTCATCAAATTCACCCCGATTGCATCGTCCCTCACAGGGATGAAAACATACCCGGCCACAAATGGCGGGGAACGGATTCTCTATAAGGATGGTTTCCCACGCCTCTTTAAACAAGCCCTGTGTTGTCAGCATCTCGATCATAGCGATATCCTCTCCTGCAGGACAGGTGGCACTGCAGGGTGCCGTCTTCTCGTCATACCGTGGTTTGAGAAATCGCCACGATCCTGTCATGTTGCTTTCCGTCGATTGGGATGAACGAGGAATCAACAAGTGATCGTCAATTATAATCTCTGCTTTTTCTCCCATTTTTTTATCCTTTTATCATTCAATTAATCGAAATACGGAGAAACCGCTCATAATATCGCATCCGTCATAATAAGGTCAAAACCAATGGATTGGAATAATGACATACTCCAAAACCCAAATAATTGCTTTACACTATAGATCATTGGAATCATACGTTGCCTCTGTTTAACATTTGGATCTTGTCATGTGACATTTTTCCCGATCCATACACTTTGTAATAACCGGACGCCGTGCCGAGCGTTCTTTTCGTATGATATCAGTGTGAATGGCATTACTCGACCAACCCGACACACTGAACTTCATCGTAGGCATCCTGTGCCGCTTTCAGGTTTCGCTCAGGCTCCCGGGGAACTTCTTCCCTGATGGCCGTAGCGATTGCATCCATCGGAGGCATCTCAAACACGCGGGATAACGCCCCCAGCATCGGCGTATTGACAATGGGGTGGGTTCGTGTCCCCAGCCGGTTTCTAAGGGCTATCCTGCTTGCATCGACATAAGCAAGTCGAAAGCCTTTGAACGGAGTCATATCAGCAGGCAGTTCGGGGCTGTTAATGATAATCCAGCCTCCCTTTTTCAATCCTCTCGTTACATCAACACTCTGAAGCAGGGTATGATCCTGGACCACAACGTGATCAGGATGATATACATTCGTCCGTACTAAAATCGGTTCCTTATCCAAGCGGACATAGGCTTCAACCGGTGCTCCTCTTCGTTCGACACCGAAGACGGGAAAGCTCTGAACCTGGTAGCCTGCTTGGAATAGCGCTTTTGACAGCAATATTGACGCTATTACCGTTCCCTGTCCGCCTCGGCCGTGAAATCGTACCTCAATCATATAGTCGCTTCCTTTTCATTGGTTATGATTTCGCCCAAATAACACCGATTGCCGTGGCCGGTTTTTCTCCCAGCGCCCGGAAACTGTGGTTGATATCCGATTCGAAGTAGATGGCATCACCCGCCTCCAGAATCTCGATGCGATCATCACTTCTGAACTCAAGCGTTCCCTCGAGTACAAAAATGAATTCTTCTCCTTCATGACTGACAAAAACCATTTCACTCGTAGCCATCGGTCTGAATTCAACGAAGAGGGGCTCCATATGTTTATCAGGCTTTTTCATCTCCAGGCTCTCGTAAATATAGTCCACTTCACCCTTATGATGATGAGGCCGCCGTTCCAACCTGATCCGGTCACCTTTTCGGGTAACCGATATTTTCTCGGCAACCGCTTCGTCCTCAAAGAAATAAGCCATGCCGACACCAAAAGCTTTTGACAGCCTGAGGAGCGTCGCCACGGGTGGAATAACGTCTCCGGTCTCTATTTCCGAGAGGACGGATTTAGCCACTCCCGTCTTTTTAGCCAGGTCTTCCAGTGTATACCGTTTTTTGTGTCTGAGTTCCCTAACCTTACTGCCGATTTTGAGATCCTCGGCAGCATGAGAGCCTAAACTTTCATTGTGCTTCATTTTTTCACCTCAACAACAAGGATTTATATCCCTTGGACATTTTTTAGACATCGATATTCAATTGCTGAACGGATTCATGAAGGGGAACGGAACATGAAGCAAGCACATCGCTTGAAGTGTAATGGTTCATATCGTAGCAGCATCAATGAGGAGGCACAGGAGATCGTCACTTTCAGATTTCGCTGGAATGTTTTAAACACATCAAAGAACAACCCCCACACTTGCTTATATAATAAGGCCTTGAATTCTTATGTCAAGTGAATATATGTCATCTTTTTCCTGAAGAAAAACCAGGATTTTGAACCGGGCATATCGGGAATTTCCCGATGGTTAAATCGCTCCCACTAACGTAGGGAAATATCATCTAAAGAGAACTAAAGATAATCTCACAGGAAATTCATCACAGTGGGATTAATCAACGTAGAGAATTCATTACCATTTTTTCG
>CAZCGI010000106.1:0-3231 GCA_964498145.1 uncultured Syntrophaceae bacterium | reverse complement strand
ACTATAAATTACAAGTTACGGCATATGCCCATTTCACAACATACTTATAATTAACAGTTCCCGGTTCCTTTAATACATCCATAAACACTATTATCTGACGTAATTGAAAGGCTTCAGCCGAAAGGTAAAGTATGTATTGGTTGCCCAATATTTAATAACCTACCTTAAGGAGGTGAGGTATGACTACCTTTATCATTATCATCGGTTTACTTGTTTATGTATTACTCTACTTCACGTACGGAAAGAAAATCGAAAGGGATGTTGTCGTCGCTTCGGATAGTATTGACGCACCCTCCAAGCGCCTCTATGACGGCGTCGATTATATTCCGGCACGGAAAGAGGTTCTGTTCGGCCATCACTTTGCATCGATTGCCGGTGCCGCACCGATTATCGGTCCTGCATTGGCTATGGCATGGGGATGGGCACCGGCGCTGTTGTGGGTCTGGTTCGGCAACGTCTTTATCGGAGCCGTCCATGACTACCTGGCGGTCATGGCATCAATCCGGTATGACGGAAAATCAATCCAGTTCGTCGCCAGCGACCTCATGGGCAAGAGGACCGGCACCGCTTTTTACTGGATCGTTTTCTTCCTGCTTATTCTCGTTGTGGCGGCCTTCGGCGCCGTACTCGGCGGCATGTTTGTTCGGACCCCGGCAATCGCTTCGGCATACATCTGGGCTATTGTCGCCGCCATTATCCTCGGCATCCTGATTTACAGAGTCAAGATGAACTTCACCCTGGCGACACTGATTGGCATTGTTATGCTGATCGGATCAATTATTCTCGGGGTCGAGTTCCCGATCACGGCCAGTTATCAAACCTGGATGCTGGTTATGTTTTTCTACATTATTATCGCAGCATCTATTCCTGTCAACGTCCTCCTGCAGCCACGAGATTATCTCAACTCCTTTTTGCTGTATGCAGGATTGCTGATCGGACTTCTTGCGGCTGTCTTTGCTTTCAAAGGTTTTGAAGTCCCCGCATTTACCTCGTTTGCACCGATTGTTGCCGGCGGTAAGCCGACTCCGTTCTGGCCTGCTATTCCGCTGATCATCGCGTGTGGATCTCTGTCGGGCTTCCATTCCCTCGTCGCTTCCGGAACTACATCAAAACAGCTTGAAAAAGAATCCGACGCCCTGTTCATCGGATACGGCGCCATGTTCACGGAAGGATTCCTCTCCACGATCGTCGTCGTTGCAATTGCAGGGTTCGGATTCACAGCCCTCAAGAATGCCGGTGCGGCCCAGAACGTGGCCATCACCCTTGACGCGGCAAACTGGGCCACCGAGTTCACCAAAACGACGGGCGCAGTTAAGCTGGCGGCGGCGAACCTCTTCGTTCAATCCTATGCCGACATGGTCAGCGCCACTTGGCTCAAGATAATTCCGACGCAGTACGTAAAAGTTATCGCCGGTATGTGGGTTGCGGCGTTTGCCATGACGACCCTCGATACGACCAACCGTCTAGCCCGGTACTGTATTGCTGAGATGGCCGCCCCCTTGAAGGATACCGCTCAGGGAGCCTATAACCTCTTGACCAACCGCTGGGTTGCATCCGTGATTCCTGCGGCAATCGGTATCTATCTGGCATGGAGCAGGAACTTCACGATCCTGTGGCCGTCATTCGGTGCGGCGAATCAGCTGATCGCGTCGATCGCCCTCATGACCGGAGCGGCATATGTCCACACGAAACTGAGATCGAAATTCGCCAGTATCGCCGTTATTCCCGCATGGCTCCTGTGGTTCACCGTCACGGCAGCCATCATATGGTTCATGGCAACCGTTATTCCCGGAACAATTGCAAAGGCACCTGCAACGGGCTACACGGTCATGGCCATCCTGGCAATCATGCTGGTTATGAACATTATCTTTATTATCGATTTCACAAAAGGTTATAAACGGGCATCAGAAGGCTAAGCATAGCAAAAGTTTATAACGTATTTAAACAGGTGCACGGGAGACCAAAACTCCCGTGCACCTGTCACATAAGTAACAGACCATCCTTGGGTTATTCAATGCTATCATACCTTAAACGAATCTTTTCGGGACTCCATACACTGCACCGTGAAAATGCCTGTGCGCTGACCATCGTGGAAATGGAGGAGCTGGAAAATATCTTTGCGCTTCTTCTCCTCGGTTCTTTTGTCGGATTTCCATCACCACCGACATTTCTCGCGGTCGAGCTATTGCCGTATATGGAAAAAGAGTTTAAAATTTTACACCGAAGGGCAGAGGACTCCGGCGACATGCTGGCAGAAATGTGCGGTATTCTGGGTATCGATTGATGAAAATACTTTTTTCAACAGGCAAGGGAGGGGTCGGAAAATCGACAATGGCTGCAGCTGCGGCGTGGCAGCTGTCGCGAGACCATCGTGTCTTGATTATCTCACTCGATCCGGCGCATAACTTGGGGGATATATTCGGCGTCACTCTCGCCGGAGGGAGAAAACAATTTTCCAAAAATCTTCACCTGGGAGAAGTCGATCTCCAGCAGTTATCGAAGGCATACCTGAAAAGGGAAATCGATGTTCTTTCCGGAAGCTATAAATATCTGCAAACGTTAAATCTCGACAATTATTTCTCGGTGCTGAAATATTCACCGGGGATTGAAGAATACGCACTACTGACCAGCATCGAGGAAACGATAAGGAATGAAAAGGATTATGACATTATCATCTTCGATACTCCGCCGACAGGGTTAACACTCAGGTTTCTCGCCCTGCCAAGAGTTACCATCACATGGATCGATCGACTGATTCAGATAAGGCAGAAAATACTGGAAAAACGATATACGATCCAAAAAATCAGGGGGAATGCCGCAGAGGGAACTCAGGACTCGGGCATCATTCTCAATTACAGTGAAGAGGACGACGATGTTCTCAAGCGATTGCGGGTCCTGAAAACCAATTATGAAACGCTGACGTCAATACTTGAGGGAAAGGACTGCACCATTTTTGTCGTGTTTAATCCTGATCTTCTATCGATGAGAGAATCACAGCGACTGGTGGAAGGACTGCATGAACTGCATCTGCCGCTTCGCTTGATGATCAACAACAAGGTAACCATAGAAAACGAAACGATGGCGGCTCATGTGGAAAAAACGATGTTGCGCCGCGCCGAGAATATTCCCATACAGCGTATTGCCTTACACCGGGAACTTCAGTCGCGGGACACATCAAAACTATATGAGATCGAAGAGGATATCGCCTCTCCCCTTCTCTCTATCCTGAAG
>CAZCGI010000105.1:0-6477 GCA_964498145.1 uncultured Syntrophaceae bacterium | reverse complement strand
GATCAACGAAGATACAGCGCTCTTGGAATGTCGAATGATCACAGGCTTCGGAGACGAGGGAGAATATTGGGCATACAACAAACCCTTCCACATGGAAAAACACGACTGCATGGAAACAAGAGTCGTCAAATCAGGGCAGGTCATGTACTTCGAGGACACGATGCATGACCCGCGGCTCACCGCCATCGATCAGGCCATTACCGTGCGTCTGGACCGGGGGCGCGTCGTCTATGCGCCCATCACGGTCAAAGGGAAAATTATCGGATGCATGGGAGTCAACAGACCACTGGAGGACCAACCGATATCGACGGAAGAGATTGAGGCGTTTACGATCTTTGCCAATCAGGCCAGCATCATCATCGAAAACAGTCAGTCACTGAAACAATTGATGAGCGAGCGAAACTTAAACGAAAACATCCTTGACAGCTCTCCTAACGGTATTCTTACCATCGACAGCACCGGAAAAATCATATCGGTTAATCGCACCGCCGAGGATATCCTGTCGTTTCAGCAGAAGGACATCCTTAACAAAAATATCCATGACATGACCCTGCACCAGGATCCGCTCTCACTACTGCGAGAAATTCTGTCGTCCCCTTCACGACAAACACGAAGGGAATGTGATTACAGACGGCCCGACGGTTCCCGGTGTTATCTGGAAATAACCTCCTCCCCTTTACAGGATATCGATGGAAACGAAACGGGAACGCTTTTTTTATTTCAGGACCTGACGGAAAGAAAAATCATCAGTGACCAGGTACAGAGGATGGGAAAACTCGCATCGATAGGGCAACTGGCAGCGGGTATTGCCCATGAAATTCGTAATCCTCTCATGGGTATCGGTGCGACCCTTGAACTCACGATGGAAAACCTCTCGGCAGACGATCCCCGGCGGTGTATGCTGGTCCGAGCAATGGACGAAATTGAAGGAATTGATGACATCATCAGTGATCTCCTTGATCTTGCCAGACCGAAAGAGATGAATTTTCAAACCTGTAATATCAATGAAATTGTCAACGATGCCGCACAGTTTCTATCCGGACTCTGTCACAAAGACAATATCGAATTGATCGTGCATTGTAACGAGGCGCCCCCTCCCGTGCAGATTGACAGAGACAGGATGAAACAAGTCGTTATCAACATTGCACTCAACGCCATTCAATCAATGGGAAAGAACGGTATCTTGACAATTGAAACATCGATGACACACCACACCTATTACGGACTGGGCAATGGGGGCATCAGCATCATTATTGAGGACAACGGCAAGGGAATCGCACCGGAAATGAAAGAACGGGTCTTCGACCCCTTCTTCACCACAAGGGCCAAGGGGACCGGTTTGGGGCTTTACAACTGCCACAAAATCATCGAGGCTCACGGTGGAAATATCGTTATTGAAGACGCCCCCGGAGGAGGAACAAAGGTTATCGTTATGGTACCGGAACACGTAAGGGACAAGAATCATCATGAACAGACTGCTCATTGTTGACGATCACGAACTGATCAGAACTACACTTCATAAAGCCTTTGGCGACGAAGGATATAACGTCCGCTGTGCCGAAAACGGACAGGAATGTCTGAAAATGGTTGCATCAGAAGAGATTGATCTCATTCTCCTCGACATGCGCCTTCCCGATTTAAATGGTATCGAAATTCTCCGAATGGTCAAAGCCGCACATCCCGATATTGTCGTCATCGTCATGACAGCCTATGGAGACCTCGATTCATCGCGGGAGGTTATGGCCCTTGGAGCATTTGATTTCATCCACAAACCGGTCAAGGCACGGGCGATTATTTCCATTGTCAAAATGGCCCTGGAAATCCGTTCACTCCGCATGGAACTTCAGCAGATCATCTACAAAAACAAGGAACAATACGGTTATCACAATATTATCGGCACAAGCGAGGCCATGCAGAAGGTCATGGAAAACATGACACGGGTGGCAAGCACCGATGCCTCCACTATCCTTATCGAAGGGGACAGCGGGACCGGCAAGAGCATGATAGCAAAATGCCTCCATTACAACGGGCTGAGAGCCTATCAGCCCTTCATTGAAATCAATTGTGCATCCATTCCACCGACCCTCTTGGAAAGCGAACTATTCGGCCACGAAGCGGGAGCGTTTACCGACGCGAAAAAACAGAAAAAAGGGCTTGTCGAGATGGCAAACGGTGGAACCCTCTTTCTCGATGAAATAGGAGAAATGGCTGTTATCCTTCAGGCGAAACTGTTGCAGGTTATAGAAGAAAAATCGTTCCGCAGGGTCGGCGGAACGAAAAACATTGAGGTAGACATACGTATCATAGCAGCCACCAACAGAAATCTGAAAATGGCCGTCGAGAATAAGACATTCCGGCAAGACCTTTATTATCGTCTTAACGTAATCAATATCTACTTGCCGTCATTGAAGGAACGCAAAGCAGACATAATGCCGCTGGTCGAACACTTCATCATTTATAAAGCTCGGGAATTTCGAAAATCGACTAAAGAAGTTTCAGATGAAGCCCGGGATCTACTGCTCCGCTATGACTGGCCCGGTAATGTTCGAGAATTATTAAATGTGATCGAACGAATCATGATACTGGAGGACGCCCCCATTCTTACACCGGAGAGCCTTCCCATCGAAATAAGAACGGGAAACGATCATACGCAGAGCCATGCATCGTCGATACTCACGGAGCTGACCGGTATGATGGACAGCTTCGACTACGAAGAATTGACTCAGAACTTTCAATCCATTCTCATAAAACGGGCACTGGAACTCTGTAACGGGAACAAAACGGAAGCGGCTAAACTGCTCGGTCTCACACGACTGGGGCTCCATTATCAGATGAAAAAATTGGGAATGCCCTTACAAAAATAACAATCACGGAGAGGTCCCGTGAACAGATAAAAGTGTTAAATTTATTCACACAGTGTTAAAATTCTGAACATATGTCCATAAGAGGGTCGTGAATACCGCTTCGTTCATCGCCATTTAAAGAAATAAAATACATCCCTTCACAAAAATTTTGAGCGGCCCCGCTTACGTTATTCCGAAACAAACGAACGATTATAGAACCATATCTTCCGTCGAAACCGCGTAGTCACCGATGCACCCGATATACCTCAGCCTCATGGCACCCTCTTTGCATCAGTGAGCAGTGGGAAATTCTTCGAATTCATTCACACAGATGCCGGGATATCATCTTGCAATAGAGCTACCGGCAGGGGGACATACGACATACATCGCTAAGGAGGAGATCATGATTCGTACGCTGGAAGAAGTGTCTCGACTGGCAAAAGAGAAGGGGCCGAAAAAGCTGGCCGTTCTTGCTCCCGAAGACAGCGAATTCATGCTGGCCGTCAAGAAAAGCACTGAAGAGGGGTACATCGCTCCCATTCTAATCGGAAATCAGGATAAGATGAAAAAGGTGGCCGACGAGGTCGAATTTGAAATTGCCTCGGCGGAAAAAATTTATGAAGAAGATCGACAGACCATTGCAAATCTCGGCACGGCAATGCTCTTTTCAGGCGACGTCGATATGTCAAGCAAGGGTCAGATTCCCACCGCATATATTTACCGATCAATTATCAAAGAAGAAGCAAAACTGGGAACGGGGCGGACAATCAGTGTTATCTCACTCTGGGAAATCCCTGAATTGAAGCGATTTACCTGCTTCACCGACACCGGAGTTAACATTCATCCCGATTACAAGGCAAAGGCGGAAGTCATCAAAAATGCAGTTTTTCTTTTTCATGTCCTCGGATATCCCAAACCGCGCATTGCGGTACTCTCAGGTCAACGGGAGATCGGCGGAACTCTTACCTCTTACTCGGATGGAGAACGGCTCAAGGAAGCTGCGGCAGCCGGTACATTCGGAGAATGTGAGATAATCGATGCAACCTCGTTCCATGATTTCCTGATCGGTACGAAAAAGAGACTCCATTCTTACGATGATATTGATCTGTCACATATCCCGGAAATCCTCCTTGTTCCGTCACTGGATACCGGAAATGTCCTTGTTAAGTTGGATTTTTTTCTTGATGTGCACCGGCGCTCTCTCGTTATGACATCCAAAGGTCCTGCGCTTATACCGTCACGATCGGATTTCAGTGATTCAATCGTGGGAGAAATTGCCATGGGAGTAGTTGTAGCCGATATGTTGCAAAAGGGGGTACATTAACATGATAAACACTTTTCAGGATATCAGAGACATATCGCAGAATGGAAACCGCACGAAGAAACTTGTCATTCCCTGGACAGGACCGGATGCTATTCCAACGATACAAGCAGCAATGGATGCACACGTCATTACTCCCCTGTTCATTGGTAAAGGAAAAGACATTGAAGATCTCTTAAAAGATACCCCTCTTACAACAGGAAATTATGAAATTGTTGATGCGATCAATCAGGATACGGCTCTTGCACAGGCAATTGCCATGATCAGAGATGAGAAAGCGGATATCCTGATGCAGGGACAGATCCCCCACCAGATGCTCATCGATACCATAATGAACCGTGAGAACGGGCTCCTGATCGGCAAACTGCCGAGCTTTGTTTCCGTCTACCAGCTTCTGAAAAAAGATAAGCTGATTCTGATTACCGACACATACATCAATAACAAACCATCCCTTCAGGACAAAGTTGCGATTCTTGAAAACGCCCTCGCCCTTGCCCGGATACTGGAAATTGAGACACCACGGGTGGCAGCACTGGCATCGATTGAACAGATCAACCCCGCAATACCGTCGACACTGGATGCGGCAATTCTTTCGAAAATGTCCGAGCGGCATCAATTCGGCAATGTTGTTGTAGAGGGTCCCCTTGACATCGACTGCGCACTGGACAAGAAAGCAGCCCAGAGAAAGGGCGTTCAAAGTGAAGTGACGGGTGCGGTCGATATCTATCTGGTTCCCGACATCGATGTGGGATATCCCTTGGCTCAGCTACTTGTATACATAGGAAAAATGCAAATGATCGGAATAGTAACGGGAACGAAAAACCCTGTCATTCTGGATCTGCCGTTTGTTTCAGCGGAAAACAAAGTGACGGAAATAGCACTCGCTGCCACAATATGTGAAAGAGGAGGCTGACATGAATTCTGAATTCCGTATTCTAGCGGTTAATGTGGGGTCGACATCGACGAAGATTGCCTGCTTCATAGGAACGAAGGCTGTAGTAAGCGAATCCATTACCTACAGCAGTGATGAACTCTCACAGTATGGTTCGCTTCGGGAACAACTGCCCCGCCGAGAACAAGATATTCTTGCTTTCCTTAACAATCATGCCATCAATCTGAACGATATCGATATCATTATCAGCCGCGGCGGACTGGGAAAACCCGGTTCCGCAGGAGCATACGAAATCAACGCAACCATGTGCCAAGATCTTCTTGAAGGCACATATGGCAGGCACCCATCGGCGCTCGGCCCCGCCATGGCAATGGGAATCGGGGGAAAATATAACCGGCCGGCCATCGTCATTGATCCGCCCAGTACAGATGAATTCCATGAGTTAGCCAGAATTTCAGGCCTCCCTGGTATTGAACGAAAAAGTGCATTTCATGCTCTTAATCAGAAGGCTGCGGCACGAAGGGCGGCAGCTCAACTCGGCAAACCCTATGAAACGATCAATCTGGTGGTAGCCCATCTGGGAGGGGGCATCACCATCGGTGCACACAAAAAAGGTGCCGTGATCGACTGCACGCATGGGCTCAGTGAGGGGCCTTTTACGCCGGAACGATGCGGCAGCCTGCCCACGCTCGATCTTATCAAGCTTGCGTATTCAGGGGAATACAGCAGAGATCAAATCGAAAAGAAACTGGTCGGCCGGGGAGGATTGTTTGCCTATCTGGATACCACCGATGCAAAAGAAGTTCAGGAAATGGTTAAAAAGGGGAACAAACAGGCAGAATTTATTTTTAAAGCTATGGCATATCAGGTTGCGAAAGACATCGGAGCCATGTATGTAGTTTTGAAAGGTAATGTTCAGGGAATTGTTCTGACGGGGGGGCTTGCACAATCGGAACTGTTCACTCATTGGGTTGAAGAATGGGTCAGTGCGATTGCTCCCGTGTTCAAATACCCCGGAGAAGACGAGATGCTTGCTATGGCTGAGGGAGCGGCTCGCGTGTTGCGCGGAGAAGAACAAGTAAAACAATATGTATAAACTTCACGCAGTGGGAGGTCATCAATTGAAAACGATACGGCAGGATAAGATGATTAATCATCAAATCAGACCCCGTTCTCCTTCTATAGGTCAAACGAACGATTCGGATGGCCCTGATTAGGGTCACTGAAAAGGATTGGAGCTTATGAAGCCAGATCAGTTATTTACAGAAATATGCTTCGCGCATTACAACGTTTATGTTCCGTTTGAATGTCGAAGATGCGGTAAGCGGTGTCGAACCTATACACCAAGAATTCCAGAAGATACTCTTGAAGAAATTGCTCACTATTTGCACAAACCGTCACATGAAATTCGAAGCATCTAT
>CAZCGI010000104.1:0-6507 GCA_964498145.1 uncultured Syntrophaceae bacterium | reverse complement strand
ACAGATACTTCAGGGGACAGGCGGCGGTCGCTTCAATTGTCGGGGTTCTGTTTGCCATTGGGTTTTTTCTTATCGGATTGCCATTGGGCATTATTCTTGGACTTTTCATCGGTGTTCTTAACATGGTCCCGTATTTACAACTTATTGCACTTATCCCGGCATTTCTGCTCGCCCTGGTCTCCGCCCTCGAGACGGGAACCAGTTTTTGGGTGGTCATGGGTTTAACCGGCGCTGTCTTCATTGTCGTTCAGATTATCCAGGACACCATCCTCGTGCCAAAAATCATGGGAAAAGTAACAGGGCTCAATCCCGCCATGATTCTTCTGTCATTGTCCATATGGGGAAAGCTGCTCGGTGTATTCGGACTTATTATTGCCCTACCAATGACATTTCTTCTTCTCGTTTATTACCGCCGTTTAATGGGAGCATCACCGATCGATCATAACAGCGCTACTCCATCGAGTGGATGAAAACAGGCACACTTCACAGTAACAAACATCGGCATACATCAAGACAAAATTGCTTTCCTATCTTGAAAAGGTTCGGCACCGTATACTTTCAATTCATGAGCTAAGAATATGATTGTCTGTGCAGGCCTCACGATTTGTGACATTGGTCCATAGATCGGTATGCCTCATATCGGTCAGATAGGCACTACGGAACTATTCAATATGCAGGAAGATAATGATGTGGTGTCTTGACAGTATACGACAGTGAGCAAGAAATGATGACTGATAATGCCGTCAATCGTATCAGTCCCATGCAGGGTGGCACTTACAATATTCGATACTGATATGCCAAATGACGGGACACACGGTAATCGCCTTTCCTGTATCTATCAAAGCCAGACCGCAAGAGGGAGCGGAAATGATACATACGTCATCCATAAAATCATCGGACTGAATGTTCGGAACCACGGGTCTCGCCTTTTGGCGTGGTGACCGTCACTAAAAAAAGGAAAACCAGAATATCGTGGTTCCTTAGACCGTCATGTGCGTATCCATCAGCTCCCTGATATAAATGACCCCCTGCCGCTGAAGATGTGAAAAGATGTTCTGATTTTCAAGCGCAGATTGTATCGTCGTTACCCGTGACAGATGTTCTTCCAGTGTAATGATCCCAAAGAGACCGATAACGTAAAAGAGAATATAAAGATAGCGATCAATAAAAACAGAGGTAAATATAACGCCGATAATCGTCAGGGGAAATGAATATACCCTGACAAGAAAATTAAACATCTTGATCAGCGGATTGCGGGATACTTTAGCATACAGCATGAGGGCAGAATTGGTATTCACATCGATAGAGATTTCACCCGTTTTGTATCGTTCTACCACCGTTCTGTGTAACAAAGACCTGCTAACATCAATCATCGATACCACCTCCTTATCGGTAAATATTATTATGGTCCGGTACGTCAGGCATCACCGTTGTACCGTTCAACTCTTCCAGTAGTTTCAAAACTACCTGATTTCGCGGATTCAGAGACATAACGTACTGAAGCCGCCGTGTAACATCTTCTTTAGAAATGCTGTTCTGATCTGAGCAGTACTGAAGATAAACGATCCGAGCCATATTGACATGAGCCTCCTCCTGATAGGGGTTAATCTCAATTGACCGCTGAAACGATAAAAGAGCGTCGTTATAACAACAGAGTTCCTCATAAACCGATCCCAGATTATTCCATGCCCGATCATTTTCAGAATCCAACTCCAGAGTCTTTTTAAATAAAGCAACCGCTGTTTCCAATTCGCCAAGCTGGCTGTATAAACACCCCATATTAAAAATCGCCTTAACATAATATGGATCTCTCGCGAGAACACATTGATATTCCGCCAGGGCTTCATCAAACATGTCATGACGATCATACAAAACCGCCAGGCAGAAATGAGGAGCCGGCATTTGAGGATCAACAGCTATTGCTTTCTTATAGTGTCGTTCCGCACCGTGATAATCTCCTTGCAGTTCGAGAACCTGAGCAATATTAATCATCGCTTCGACATTATTCCGATCCAGGTGAAGGGCCCGTTCATACGTTTGTTTTGCACAGCCCATCTGATCCATTCTTTCGTACACATACCCGAGATTATTATATCCCTCGGGGTTATCAGGTTCCAGATCCACTATTCGCTCAAAACATTTCAGTGCTTCATCATATTGTTCACGAATAAGATATACAAATCCAAGATTTACATACGCATCGGTATAATTATCATAGTATTCAATACATTTCCGGTATGCATCAACGGCCTCATCGGAATTCGGATTTTGACGGTCAAACTGGCATCCTCTTAAAAACCAGTCTTTTGCAAGACTCTTTTTATCTATTGCGACCATGCGTTATCTCCACCATAGACCGTGATACAATACTTGGCACCTACATGGCATTGACAAGCTTTTCGGCTGCCAAAGCGGTCAGAACGGACTGCCTGATTTCTCCCCAAACATCAACCGGATCTATCCCTGGAGAAGATATCAACTGGGGATACTGTCGCAGGGCTTGAGCAGCCAGTGCTCCTGCCAATCTCATTCGGTTTTCTTGCGTCGTATCTTTAGCTTTTTTAACTATATAGGGCGGAATTCGAAGTGAAACTTTGACCCTTCCAATTCGAATCTCAATCGGACTGTCCTCATAATCAATCTCATTTTCCAGTTCCGTTTGCATCTTAGAGGACGCCTTTTCATTATCAAGGGCTTTGACCGGTGGCGGTTCGACCGAAGGAGAATGGCCGGAGCCATTTACCGGAATTCGGGAATCCATTTGTCCCGAAATAACATGCAATTTTTTATCGTCCCACTCGGCATTTTCCATATTTACTGTAGGAACGGGCTGTGCAGGAGTAAACGGCACAATCGGATTTTGCTTAACAGGACTCGACTCGGCTTGTTCCGGAGATTCCGTTGGTACCCGTTTCTGCATATCAATGGAAATATCGACACCTCTTTTTCTGTCTTTTCTCTTCTGAGTCGCGGGGCCGCTCAATGTTTTGAAACGCTTCCCGATTTGATCGAGAGTTTCCCCATCAATTAAATCAAATCCATTTGTCTCACCCGCCTTCAGACTCAATTTACATATTTTATTTATAAGTCGGGGAACTCCATGATCGGAGTACTCCCATAAAAGGTCATATGCATCATCAGTAAAAATTTGTTTCAGTCCACCGGCAAGATTCAAACGACTTTCGACATAGGCCTTGACAAGATCTACCGTCGGTATTTTTTCTATAACACTATACGTACCGATCCGCTGAAACAGGTTGGACCGCTTTGGATGTTCAAGACGACGAGCAAGTTCCAACTGACCGGCAAGCACTATCGTGAACAGATTTTGCTGATCATCCTGCATATTGGTAAGCAATCTCAGGTTTTCGAGATTTGTCTGCTTGATGACATTCGCTTCATCGACAAAGACAAGAACTTTCCTACCTTCGTCGGCCGTCTCAAAAAGGATCCTGTTGAAGGTCTCCAACAAATCGACCTTCCGTGACTCTTGGCATTGTTGTCCTGTAAGCTGTCCGATGATCTCCTTCATAAGTTGGACGAACGTAATGCTAGGATTCGTAATCAGCGCTATTTTATACCGATCATGATCAAGAGAATCGATTATCATCCGAAGTGACAGTGTTTTACCAAGCCCGACATCACCGATGATGACGGAAATACATTCATTGCCCTCCTCAATAGCAAAGAGCGTTTCAGCGATTGCATTTTCCATCGATGCATGACAATCCACATACATCAACGGGTCTGGAACATTATCAAAGGGCGGTTTTTGCAATTCCCAATAGTCGTAATACATACTGCCACCTCCTCGGCATCAGGCTACATCACGAAGATGGTACCCAAAAGAACGGTTGCAGCCATCAAGATTCACCCTCCGGGAGTTGTGAGTCTTCATGCTCGGCCAGATAGGCCAATACATCATCAACCGAATAACGTCTCAGCCTGCCGATCTTAAAACTTCTGATTTCCTTGTTTCTGACAAGCTTCGATAACGTACTTCCACTGATTTGCAGCATTTCGCACACTTGCCGTGTTTTGAGCATTCTCACTGCTTTTTCTTTCTCAAAATGAAAATGTAAGGTTATACGATCGTCAGCAACACTCTCGACTTCAAGTGACGCATCCAGTGATATGCCATGTTCCATATAGGATGCGAAATCGCTTGATCGAATGCCCAGGGTCTGTTCCGGGGTCAGATCAATGGAAACCACATCATTTGCTTCATCTGTCAACAGCATATCCTCACCACGATGAACGTTCAATGTATGCTGCGGTGAGTGGAAGTGAAAAGCATTTTCCGTTATTGCTTCTTCATATGAGATAAGCTCACCGAACGATGAACGTTCATTAATTGGTTCGCTCACACATCCCATCTTTTTTCTTCGTCTCACAATACAGATCTTTTCCATGAAACCTCTGTTCTTCTCCTCTTTAAAAACCTGCCATATATCCGGGCTGCCTGATACAGTAATAGTCTTTAATCATGCATCTTTTATACATCCCCTTTATAATGGTGGCACATATAAACGATTATCCCACTCGTTTCATATTGTTTGACATAGGAAATTCCATTGCTTTCATCAGTGACAGGAATCATGACAATTTTTCAAATATCGGATTCAGGTCAAACAGGAAGATTTCTTACATCAGAAAGGCAATTCCAAAAAAGAAAGGGGAAAAGGTTCTGTAATGCGAGCAACGTATGGTGAAAACTTCGGCAGCCTGGCGATCATTGCATTCGATGACCCATGGCTTTGCGTCCTACCCTCACGAGTAGTTTGCTTTTGTCGGTTCTCAAAGAGCATAAGCTTCCTTTTATGTTCTTTTTAAAGCTTTTGGATTATTTATAAGAAACGCTATAAGGTAATGCAATGAAGTAGCTCATAGCGTGACCGTGAAATAGTTCACACCACATAAACATATTGACATTTAATTGATAATCTTGACAATTTAGTTGAATTATTCGTAAGTTTAATGTCAGGATTATTTTTTGTATTTTTTCACCATATCGTGCACGCCGAAGGAGTGGATCATGAGCGATGATGTATTACTCGATATTACAAAACTTTGCCTTGAACTCGACAAAAAATCTTCGGAAATCTATGATGAGATAGCATCACTTACCGAAAATAGCAGGCTTAAGCGATTCTGGCAGGGGATGGCGGAAGAAGAACGAACTCATGTAACATTTTGGACTTCTATTGTTGAGATGGCCGAACAAGGGATGTTGCCCCAGGTGTTCGATGATCCGGAAAAAACAAAACACGAACTGGAAGATATACAGCATAAAGTCCATACACTCTGGAATAAATTCAAAGAGGCTCCCAACAGCACCGATGCATTCCTCATCGCCTACAGAACGGAATTTTATCTCCTGCACCCCGCAATCGGCACTCTTTTTCACTATATGAAAGGGGTGGGAACCGAAAACAATCCGGCAGATACCTATGAAAAACATTTGGCTAAACTCAACGCAATCATCGGGAAATACGGAACGACGAGCCCAGAACTGGAACTATTGGCAGAGGCAATCCAAACCTTATGGAAGAGAAACAGCGAACTCGCCCGTAAAAGCTCCCTTGACGAACTGACAAAGGTCTTCAACCGGAGAGGCTTTTTCGATACGATAACGCCCCTGCTGCACCTCGCGCAGAGACGTCAGTATCCGGTGGGTGTTATGATGACCGACATCGACGACTTTAAGAAAGTCAACGACACATATGGTCATCAGACAGGTGATCAGGTTTTGAAGTTTGTGGCATCAATCCTGAGGAATAATGTACGATCTTCAGATATTGTTGGTAGATACGGTGGTGAAGAATTCGTCATCTTCTTTAACGAGGTAAAAAAAGAAGCGATCACTCACATCGCTGAAACCATCAGACAAAAGATAGAACGGGATTCTCACGAGACTGTCCCGGTTACGGTCAGTATCGGACTCGCCCAGGGTACGATTCATCACTACGTAAATGATGAAATCATGCATCTTATCAACCGTGCCGACGAGTCTCTATATCGGGCAAAACGAAGCGGGAAAAACCAGGTGATTATGGACTGAGATCCCTTGCAGCCCCCCGGTGCTATCACCGAAGCGATTCATAAACAGCCGGGCAGACTCGCACGACCCTCCCCGTACGTTTATGTGGGGGATCATCAGAACAAAATGCGGCCAGAAATTCCCGTTTAATGCTCGCCGGGAAAAGCAGCGGGCAGGATAGACCAATTCTACGAGCAGAAGTGTATACCGGATGGAAACATTTGACGTTATAATAGTGGGCGGCGGTGCCGCCGGCCTAATGGCAGCAACTCAATCAGCCGAAATGGGCGCAAAAACGCTCCTGCTGGAAAAAATGGAACGCCCCGGCAGAAAGCTGCGTATTACCGGCAAAGGACGCTGCAATCTGACGAATATCGTTTCCATGCCGGAATTTATCGATCACTTCGGTCGAAACGGCCGTTTCCTCCGTCAGACCTTCTCCCGTTTCTTCAGTAACGATCTAGTCG
>CAZCGI010000103.1:5165-6535 GCA_964498145.1 uncultured Syntrophaceae bacterium | reverse complement strand
TTTTTACAACACTTATCAAAAAGCAGATCAAGAAAGACCCACCCTCCCCCCCAAAGGCTTTTTATAAAGATCCGCCTCTTCAATTACGTCATACATGCTGAATAAGTAAGGCTTTTTCTGTTACTATGGCAACATACTGAGTTTATAAACTGCAAAATATATGTATTGATCTGAACTTCAAATGGTAGCGGCCTGAAACCGAACATAATCACACGGTGTCATTGATGCTGACGCGGATACGTTAATGAGATTGTCTAATTGTGTCATATGGTGTATATTCAAGACATTGCATATTATTTTTTCACCGATTTGATTGCCGTCAACAAGATCGAAATAATTATAATACAACGGAAGGAGATGCCGTATGCCGTCAAGAATTTATAAAATCATTGAATTAGTCGGTACGAGTGAAACATCATGGGAAGATGCCGCAAAAAAAGCTGTCGAGTTGGCAAGTCAGACTCTCACCGACTTGAGAGTCGTGGAAGTTAATAAACTTGATATGCAGATCGAAGACGGCAAGGTTGTTTCCTACCGTGCAAGAATTAATGTGTCTTTTAAGTACGAAGCGAAAGAAGCCCTCGATCTATAACGAAGAGAGGACCGACGGCTCACTGTCGAACCGATGATGATGTTTTGCCACAAGCGCAGAACTGACGAAAGCCGGGAAGTGCACTCAAACCGAAAGGAAACCCCAAAATATTTCTCATAATGATGACAAATAATAAAATCGTTTCCTCATCATTCGACGTGAATCGTGAATCGATGTAACAAAACAGAATCGATTTCTTCTCTTATCTGTGAAATTTCCATCATTTGACGAGACATGATCGAGTATCAATGTATTCACGGGCACGTCACTCTATATCATCCGAACATTTTCCATCGTCACCTTAACCTGCCGTTATTGCATGTTAATATTCAGAATAACCTATCGGCTTGCTTCTTTTATTTTATAGGCACGGGTTCGCTCCATACATGCATAGGGAAAATTATTTGAAAAAATCATGGAAATTCGCGCCATAATAGTGTTAGCATCATGCGCTATAATTTCTAACTTTACATGGAGGCTTTAATGAAAAGAAAGGTACTGATAAAGGCGGGGATACCACTTTTCCTCCTGACACTTCTCATCTTATGGATCATATCGGGATCAAGTGTCACTCAAACAGCTCTCGCAGAGAATCGGGATATCTATAAAAACCTGAAATTGTTTAACGAGGCCCTTGATCTGATCGACAAAAATTATGTTGAGGAGATTGATTCAAAGGCTGTCATCGAAGGGGCTATAAAGGGCATGACCCGTTCACTCGACCCTCACAGTTCATTCATGAATGCCGACATGTATAAAGAACTGCAGGTCGACACGA
>CAZCGI010000103.1:1465-5155 GCA_964498145.1 uncultured Syntrophaceae bacterium | reverse complement strand
GGTCTCGGTATAGAGATATCTATCCTAAATGATGTTATTACCGTCGTATCGCCAATCGAAGATACGCCGGCCTATAAGGCGGGGATCAAAGCACAGGATCAAATTATCGCCATTGAAGGTGAATCAACGAAAGGCTTTTCCCTTTTTGATGCCGTCCAAAAGCTCAGGGGACCAAAAGGTACGCAAGTAACAATTTCCATCATGCGGGAAGGCTTTGAAAAGCCGAAAGATTTCACCATCACCCGGGACATCATCAAGATAATTAGCGTTAAACACAAAATGCTTGAAAACCGAATCGGGTATATCAGGATAGTATCTTTCCATGAAAATACGGAAATCGAGACAAAGAAAGCATTGAAAAAGCTGGGAACCAGAGAAAATTCATTGAAAGGTCTGATCATCGACGTTCGTAACAATCCGGGAGGACTTCTCGATCAGGCTATAAAAGTTTCCGACATTTTTTTGAAACAAGGTGTTGTTGTATCAACGAAAGGAAGAAGAAAGGCTGCCGATAAAACGTATAAGGCCGCTGATGACGGTGACGAACCAACATGTCCTATTATCGTATTAATTAATCGAGGGAGTGCCAGTGCATCGGAAATCGTTGCGGGAGCACTGCGGGATAACAAGAGAGCCATCCTGCTTGGAACACAAACATTCGGCAAAGGTTCGGTTCAGATCGTTATCCCCCTGGATGACGGCTCCGCCCTGAAACTGACGACGGCCAAATATTACACACCTGATGGAACATCCATACAAGCTAAGGGAATAGCGCCGGATATCATCGTTGAACATGTAAAACAAAATAACGAACAGCACGCAACAGGCATCGGTGAAAAAGACCTGAAGGGACATTTGAAAGGAGAAGAAGAGGATACGGAGGAAGAGGATAACAGCGGTGAAGTACGATTGTTGCAGAGCGACAACCAACTGAAACGGGCTGTGGATATACTCAGAAGCTGGGAACTGTTTCAATCTATTAAGAAGAGCTGAGGATTTCCTGGTTGGTAAAAAAGAAAAGAAATAAGAGAAAAAACCTTCCCAAAGGTGCACATTTCGTAATCTGGTTGAGTGTCATTTTTCTCTTTATTGCAACAGCGCCGTACGTGTACTTCCATTACCGAAGCGTAACAAAGAAACCTGTAACAGGGAAGAAGGGAATCTCAGTAAAAAAATATCAACCTCCATCCCCTGAACGAGAAGATACGGGCCGGCATGACGTCAAGCGAGTTGCCATAATTATTGATGATATCGGGTATGAATTATGGCCGGTACAAGATATTATCAAAATGAAAGCCCCCATTACGCTCTCCATTCTTCCTCATTGCCCTTATTCAATAGAAGCGGCGGTTCAGGGACATAAAGCCGGGAGGGATATCCTTCTGCACCTTCCCATGGAACCGTCCGAATTCCCTGAAAAAAATCCTGGAGATGGCGCGCTGCTACTCTCCATGAGCGAGTCTGAAATTCGGCGAACAATCGAGCAGAACCTGAAGTGCGTCCCGCATGCGCGAGGTGTGAACAATCACATGGGATCAGGATTTATGGAAAACAAAAAGAAGCTCGCCATTGTTTTCAAACTATTGCATGAAAAGGACCTTTTCTTTATTGACAGCTATACGACTAATCAAACTAAAGGCCATTATGTGGCAGAACAATTGGGGCTGCGATTCGCAGGGCGGGATGTTTTTATCGACAATAACTCAGATTTTACCGATACGCTTGAAATTCTCAAAAGAGTGATGGAGAAGAAAAACAATTGGCGAACATTGATAATTATTGGACATCCCTATAAGAGCACAATTGATGCCTTGAAAGTTGCCATCCCCCTCTTTCAGGCACACGGGATTAAAATAGTACCCCTATCGGAACTTGTTTCCTGATAGATCCGAATCGCTATATCGTGAAAGCGAACCTCAAGGCATATGGTTATAAAAGACATGAACCAAACTAAGAGTAAACATATAATTATCTTGGCTGTCGTTTTTATGTTGAGTTCCTGCAGTCTCATTGCTGAAAGCGTCAATGAAAAACATCCCCTGCGGAATGCAACGACCGTCTCGTCAGCAGATGCGTATTATCACTATTCAATCGGCGTTAATCATGTTCTCAACGGCGATTATGAAAAAGCCATCCGTGAGTATGAAGCAACCCTCCGTATCGACCCGCGGGAACCTTATGTAACGGTCGCCCTGGCTCAACTGTACGTCCAAATCGACAACATCACCAAGGCAATTGAACTGTTGGAAAAGTCGCTCATTTACCATCCTGCTTACATCGACACTCATCTGCTACTGGGGAGCCTTTATGTTAAACTGCGGGAATTCGACAATGCCATCAAGGAGTTCACCTACATCATACAATCCGACCCGAAGCGTCTGGAACCGTATCTGTATCTCAGCCTCCTTTATCGAGACAAAAAAGACTATGCCCGTGCCATTTCGAGCCTGAAAGATTTTCTGAAATTCGAACCCAACAATATCATGGCACATTATTATATGGCGAAGATATATACCGAGATGAAGCTCTATGCCGAAGCGGAATCATGGCTCAAAAAGGCTCTCGATATTAAACCGTTGTTCGAATCGGCACTGATCGATCTTGCCCTTCTGTATGACATGCAGAAAAAGAACAACGAAGTTATTGAAATTTATAAAAAGCTCATTAAAGCCAATCCATTCGGAATAGAAGCAAGATTCAAACTCGGAAAGACATATCTTGAATTGAATCGTTATAAAGAGGCAGAAAGCGAATTCAATACAATTATCAAACTCGACAGCACGAATCTGGACGCCCGTTTCTCCCTCGGTCTTGTCTATTTTTTTGAAGGTAAGGATTTCGACAAAGCCATAGAGGAATTTTTAATCGTCCTGAAGGAAGATCCCCTCAACGACCGAGTCCGCTACTTCCTGGCATCCTCATATGAAGAAAAAAAGAAGTATGGGCATGCATTCAAAGAGTTCAATAAAATACCTCCCGGTTCTAGACTCTACGAATCTGCCCGCATACACATGGGCATAATTCTTAAAGACGCAAACCGAATTGATGATGCCATCGATCTCACTGAAAAGGCCCTTGAGAATAAAAGCAACAGCGATGAACTTCTTGGATTTCTTGCATCACTCCATGAAGCAAACCATGACGAGAAAACCGCCGAAGAAATACTGCACAGAGGCCTCATCCTCAACCCTCGGAGTGTTGATCTTCATTATCGACTCGGCGTCATTTATGAAAATACCGGCCGACATGAACAAAGTATCAAAGAAATGGAAGAAGTCCTGAAAATCGACCCGGACAACGCGGAAGCTCTGAATTTCATTGGTTACAGCTACGCAGACAGAGGTGTGAAGCTCGACGAGGCGGAACGTATGATCCGGAGGGCTCTCGAGTTAAAGCCGGAAAACGGATTTATTACGGACAGCCTCGGGTGGGTCTATTTCAAACTCAACAAAACTAATCTTGCCATCCGCTATCTCGAAAAGGCTGCATCAATTATACCCGATGATCCCACAATAGCCGAACACCTTGGGGACGCCTATGAAAAGGCGGGACTCCTGCAAAAGGCACTTATGATATATCGAAAAGCATTAAAGCTTAAACCAAAGGATAAAGAAGCTCTCGCCATAAAAATCAAACGGGTTATCGAAAAATCGGCCCGACAGGGGAAGCATCCGCCCACAAAGAAATAAC
>CAZCGI010000103.1:0-1455 GCA_964498145.1 uncultured Syntrophaceae bacterium | reverse complement strand
GTCCTATTATGTATGAGATTTATCACGATAAGAGCGTGCGGTTCGTTTCTGAAGAATCAAGGGAATGTTGCTCAAATTCATTTTCACTTGGGCAGCATCCGGTCAAACGCAGACTCTTGTTTCCAAACATGACGCTACAGCTGAGAATTAATGCCACCATGAACCAATTCAAGTTAATAACAACCTTCCTCGCAGTGATAGCTGTGATTATCCTCTGCTGCTTCGCCGGGTGTGCCCCCAGGCATACCGTTCATAAAGCGAGTATCGATATTCCCTCTCCGGAATATATTCTGCAAAAGATTCACCAGAATGATCGAACGAGGATTGGATTGCAGGGTACGGCCAAGGTTTCCGTTGATGCTCCCAACGGAAGATACGTAAGGAATGTGGCAGTCATCGTGGAAAGACCGGCACGTCTCCGGCTTGAAGCAATACCGTACTTCGGAACACCGGATTTTCTTCTCTCAGTCAATGACGGAGTCCTCAAAGTATTCTTACCGGGAGAAGGTCATTTCTATATCGGTCGATCGACAAAAGAAAATCTCTTTTCCTTCTTTCGGATCATGCTCGATGCCGAAGAAATCATACCACTCCTGACGGGGGCACTTCCTCCGACGATACCGGGAACCGCACAACTCAGGGGCACAATGACTGAAAACCAGTACCGCATCGACGCCATCGACAACGGAGGCATCATTTCATCATTCTGGGTTGACCCGGAACATGAAACCGTAAAGCGCATAACCCTTTATGACAGGAACGGCAGCATCCTTTATTCGGCAGCATACGAAGACCATCACTACATCGAAAAAACATTATTTCCGCACAAAATCGTCATCTCTATGGAAAAGCCCAAGAAGATACTTGCTACAATAAGGTATTCGAAGCTCGGGCCGTTACAAAGAAGTAACAGTGAAGAACTTTTTGATCTGCCGATTCCATCGGGAATCAAACCGATTATCATCGAATAAAAAAAGCCATCAGCCGTCAGCACTCAGCGTTCAGGTATTGCCCATAAACGCTGGATACTCACAGCCGATGGCTTACATGCCATTTTGCTAATTTCCCGAAAGTCTTTTTCGCGCAATCCGCGCCGGGCTTGTATTGGGATATTCCTTAATAACCCGCTGCAAGAGCAGTTTTGCGCTGTCATTATCCCCCAGTTTCATAAATGACATAGCCTGCTTCAGAAGCGCATTGGGCACCTTGTTGCCCTTTGGATATTTTTTGATGACGCTCTCATATTCGAGAATCGCTTTTTCATATTCCTTCTCGAAATAGTAACACTCACCAATCCAAAACTGGGCATTATCGGAATATTCCGTGTCGGGGAAGACCTTTACAAAATCCCGGAATTTCTCTCGTGCTTCAGTGTATTTTCCATTCTTAAAAAAATCATATGCACTTGCGTACGCCTTTTCCTTGTCGATAGACTTTTTCGCCGGGGAATCACTC
>CAZCGI010000102.1:0-6613 GCA_964498145.1 uncultured Syntrophaceae bacterium | reverse complement strand
GTCGATGAGATAGTCGAGACTCGCTTCCTTCATGGCCTTTTCCGTGGGGACACCTTTTGCATCCCAACCGAAGTACGAATAGGTGGCATCGTGCATCTTCTTTGTATCTTCAGCGCTAAATATGGCACCTTTCTTCGGCCCCGCCGGCAGTGTCTCCGTTGTAAAGCGCTTAGGCAGGACATCGTCTTTGGCACTGATCCCTTCACGGACCTGGAAACATCGTTCCATCGTGATGATGCGCTTTGCCGTGGTCCAGTACTCCGCGTCGTTCATATTCCATCCGCAGAGGGGATTGAGCATTGCAATGAAGACACCGGGGGTTTCCTTACCCCACGGATATCCACCGACAAAGGAACACATAACCAGCGAATTGATCATACCCCACCGGGCGAGAACTTCAGCACTCGTCCCTTCGTGATGGTCGCCACCGCAGGTACCCATGGCATAACTGTAGGCACGTGGCTTATCACCACGTGGATCATGCGCCGCAATTTCCTTACCTTTCGTCTGAACGGCCCATGCTTCCGAACCTTTTCCGATCTGCTGCGACATCTTACGGACACCCTGGGACAACAGCTTCCCGGCCTTCCCATCTTTGCTGGTGATCTTCTTTATCAATTCCAGATACGGTTCGGCTTTTCCCCATGCCGGAGCGATTCCATCGAGGTCAGCCGGTGTCAGAACACCCTTTTCAACGCACTCTGTTGTAAATCCCAGGACACCGCCAAGGGATATAGCATCCAGTCCATAGGCATCAGCAGCTTCAATCAGAGCCATCATGCCGCCGAAGTCGGACATACCGAGATTGCTGCCCAGCAAACCACCCGTCTCATACTCGGGTCCTTCCGCTATAAGGCCGGCATACTTTCCTTCGGAAATGACACCATACTTCATGCAGTGAACCGGACAGTGGTTACAGGCAACGTGCCGCTTCCAGAACCGGCGGTTTGCCTCCTCCGCACCGATATATTCGATGTCGGGATACCAGGTTGTCTGGAAGTTCTTCGTGACGAGTGAACCGCTTACCCAGTGCTTCAGTTCTAAGAGGCCTGCCGTTCCCCATCGCTTGATTCCCTGCCAGGCTTCCTTATCGACAGCCAATTGTTTCGCCGCAACCGCCGCCGGATAAAATTTCTTATTATCCGCAACGGGAACAGCTTTTGTTCCACTTACGGCGATGCCCTTCAGCTTCTTGTTTCCCATCACGGCACCGGTACCCGTTCGTGCCGCCGCCCTGAACCGTTCAATAATGACACAGGCAAAGGGAATTTCATTTTCACCCGCCGGGCCGATGACGGCCGTCCGGGCATAGTGATTCTTCACATCCTGCCGCATCATTTCATCGGCTTCTTCCGTTGTTTTACCCCATATTTTACCTGCATCCCTGAATTCTACTTTGTCATCCTTTATGTACAGGTAAACGGGCTTTTTAGACCGGCCCTTGATATAGATACCGTCCCATCCGGCCCACTTGATTTCATTGCCAAAGTGTGCTCCCACTTCAGCATGGCTTAAAAGGCCGGTATAGGGGTTCATGTTCACAAAGCTGGTCCGCGTCGACACGCAGTAGGTTCCGTTCAACGGCCCCACGCCGATGAATATAAACGCGTCTTCCGCCAAGGGATCTTTCCCCGCTTTATATTCCTTTGTTAGTAAATATGCGCCCATGCCCGCGCCGCCGATATACTTCCGGCAGTCCGCGTCGGAGACGGCACGCTCTTTCGTCGTCTGTTTCGATAGATCGATCTCAAGGATTTTTCCGAAATATCCTCCCTTTGGTGCTGCCATCGCGCTCACCTCCTTTCTCCTGCTTCATTGGGATAAAACAGGAGCTTCAGCAGATCTTCTCCCGCTTCCTCCGGAGTGACATTCCGGTATGCCTGATTGACACCGAAACCGAGTTTGTCTCCCAACAGGCAGGGTCCCTGAGGATTGCCCGATTGCATTAAACATGCTTTGACACACTCGGGATCACCACCGCAGAGATCGCACATCAGGGGCATGCCCAGATCTGGGTTTACTCGAATGAACTCGGCAGGACACGCTTCTTTACACTTGAGGCACTTGGCACCGAGGCAGATTTTCTCATCGAGAATGATCCCGTTGGTCTTCGGATCTTTCTGAATGGCTTTCGGCGTTGTCGGGCAGGCTTCGATACAGGGCGCATCGTCGCAATGCCAGCAAATAACCGGCACATCCACAACATTTTTGTACTTTAATACATGTACCTTGGCCACGGATGGCCTGACAACTCCGTAATGATAGATACTGCATGCATACTCGCATGCACGACAGCCCGTACAGTTCTGTCTTTCCGCAAACAGATATCTGTACAACGGTTTTCTTTCAGGTTCCGCCGCTTTTGCAATCTTCGGTGCGACAGTACCGACAGTTGCCAACGCAACTGCCCCACCGGTCGCAGCGGCAGCGCCTTTTAGAAATCCGCGGCGTGTCGTTTCCGTCTGCAAAACATTTGGGATTTTCTTCTGTTCTTTTTCCATTGGCTAACCTCCATAGTTAGTTACAAGGATTATAGTAATACTAACGGCTTACACGCCCATCACTGAGAAGATGTCCATGGTGGGACACTTTCCCGTTATTATCTTGTAAAAGATCTTTTGAGCATTAAGATATAAAGTAAAGCAAACAACCTATCCATCGGAAATTATCTGATTAAGAAACACTAAATACCTGATATCTTCATCAGTCTTTGGTTAATAATTCATAGAAATGTCTGCCATTCCCTTATAATATGGGTAGACTTCATCGCCAATAATGACCATCAATGAATTGGCAGGAATCATGCAACAGAATAAAATGATAATAATATGGTACGGAATTGAAATCGACGCGGAGACGCAAGCGTAACGAGAAAGGTACTTCAGATGCTTGTATGGAAGTGTCGCACTAACCATTGTATAACCCCTTGCCGGAGTCCTATTCAACAGCTACCATATTCACACTTCTTTCCAAGCACGGGAGGCTTTCCCGTTTCCAGAAAAGCCCTGCGGTCTCATGCCCTGGGTGTATCCTGTAGGCAGAAAGACTCGAAGATGTGATAGTTTTCAATCATGCTAAAACTAATGTAAGATATTATATTCGAAAACAAAGTTTGTCAATTGAAAAAGGGGCCTCTATAAAATTCTTTGCATTACATTATGCCGGTTATTATATTATAGGAATAATTACAATCGAAGCATATGAACTCCTTACGAGCTCATATATGGTGAATACCCATGAAACTAATGACTTACATAACACAATTATTTGCAGATGAACCGGCGAAACATCGACAAGACAACAATAAGACCCTCTCGGAAGGACCGATGTTACGAGCAGTTGTAAAGGATCATTTTCATCACCTGACCCTGTACAACGCATTCGCCCTGATGGCCGGCATTGTCTTTACGGCAACATTGTTCTATCCGTGGTGGCAGGCCAGTGTCTACGATAACTACTACACTATCAATGCCTATGCATTCATCCTGCAACATAATCTACCACCTGAGGGAAGGACTTTTATAATTGAAACTCCCCGAATCGCCGTTGCACTTCTTATTGCACTGCTGGCAGGATACTTTTTCCTCGTCTTCTGGGGAAGCACCATGGAAGGGAAAAAAGGTAAGCTGTTTCTCGTCTGGAGCGGAATTTTCATGCTCTTGTATACGGCAGGATTTTATGGTTCCCTTCTGTTTGCGACACATCGGGTGGGCCAGCCTGTGACAGGATATTCATCGGTCGTTTTCACGGTCGAAGTAGATATATTCATGAGCTTCACCCGGGCCTATTTTACAGCAATCGGGGCAGGGACGCTCTGTATTGTTTCGTCACTCCTTCACGGCTTGTTACCCTTAAGACTCTACAGGACAAAGGCGGGAGCAACCGATGACGTATGAGGACCTCTTTCAGAGGAACTACGGCATTTTTACCGAAAAAGAACAGGACGCAATCAGGCAGTCCAGGGTTCTGATCATCGGATGCGGCGGAATCGGCGCAACCGTGGCAATCATGCTCGCCCGTTCAGGCATCAGTCATTTTGTGCTCGTTGATTTCGATGTATACAGTCCTTCAAACATGAACCGGCAGATCTGCTGTTTTACCGAAACACTCGGCAGAAAAAAAGCACAGGTCCTCAAGGATGATATTCAGCGGATCAATCCCGAAGCAACTGTCACAGCATACGACACACTTCTGAACCATACTGAAATAGCGGAACTCATGGAGGATTGTGACGTTGTATTCCCAGCTGCCGACGACTTGGCTTTCAGCCTTTTCGTTTTCAGAGACGCCCGAAAACTGGGAAAACCGGCGCTTCTCGTCGTTCCGTCCGGCACGTGGGCAAACGTCAGCATCATTGGACCTGACAGTCCTCCACCGGAAGACATTGAAGGCGTACCGAAACTATCCACGTACGAGGAACTTTGGGATACTCTTGAAATCCGCAAGTACAAATTCGGAACGTACTTCTATGTTCCCCTGGGGGACTGGCGCATTGATTACTATCGAGATTTCATTGAAAAGGGAATACCGCCGACACAGATATGCCCCACCGTGTGGCTGTCATCGGCCCTTGGGGCTTTTGAAATCGTAAAATATATCACCCGAAAATGGGAACCCGTCGTATCACCGAGATATTGGAGTGTTACGCGAAAGCGTATCGGCATCAATCGCATTAACGGTTGTTCCCTCCAGACCCTTCTGGTATGGCAGCGTAAGATCATGTGGAAGCTGTTCCACACCCCAGCAGCACCGTATCTGGAAAAACTTCAGATAATATGGTGGAATCTCTACTATCCATTCAAGAAAATGGTCGAAAAACGGAGAAGGAAATAAAAACAAGCTACTATGACAGACTTGGCTTATTCAGAATTGTTCGAACGAAACCTCGGCATTCTTACACAAGAGGAACAGAACCGTATAAGGCAGAGCCGCATCATCATCATTGGGGATTCCGGAGCCGGCGAAATTCTTGCGACACTTCTCGCACGGTGCGGATTTTCAGATTTCATCATAGCGGGGCAGGACGCCTACATCCCGTCTGATATGAATCGGCAGGCAGGCTGTTTCACCGACACGATCGGCAGGAATAAAATCTCCGTCATTCGTGATACCCTGCTGGCCATCAATCCCCGAATACGAATCACTATACACAGCAAGCTACCTGACGAAGATGAGATGAAACGGCTCTTTACCGATGTCGATATTGTCATTCCCGCCGTCGATGATCTTGCATACAGCGTCCTCCTTTTCCGCTCTGCACGTCGTGTCGATAAACCTGCGGTTCTCTGTCTCCCGGCGGGCACGGCCGGATGGGTAAGCGTCTTTACGGAGGAAACTCCAAGCCTGGAAACAATGCTTGGAATTCCTTCACTTGCATACGACAATCTGTTGAAGGTAATGCGCACGAGAGAATACCGATGTGCCCAGTATAATTACGTTATTGACGGCGATTGGCGTGTGGACTGGTTCTTTCAATACTTCACAGCCGAGAAGCCCCTTGCCTTAATCTGTCCAGTTGAGTGGATGGTGGCAAGCCTGGCGGCCCTTGAAACGATAAAAATAGCTACCGGAAGATGGGCACCGATGACGGCACCCCGGTGCTGGTATATACGAAAAGGGAAAGTATCCGCCTCACGATTCAGCTTTATGCTGCGGGCACATCGCAAGCTCGGATGGCTGATTTTCGGTTCTGAACAGGGATTACGCCGACACAAGCTGACCCATTTCATATGGAAAAAATTCTTCAACTACTTGCGGAATCGCGAGTCAGCCCGTTCATCACAAAATACATAATTACTGTGTCAGAGTGGTCATTATCTTACCGCTCGTGGCCGATAGGAATCAGATACAATGGTTCATGATCGTGAGGAAGGTGCAGGACCTCTTGTACCTGCCTGTCAGAAAACGCCCCGACAGGCACCGCACCAAGTCCAAGAGAAACAGCCTGAAGAAGAATATTCTCAGCGGCATGACCGACTTCGATCATGACATATCGTTCGCCCCGTCCCCCATATTTGCTCGTCACTCGCTTATAGACAGCGGCAATGATGATCACCGCCGGTGCTTCATGAACACAGCTCTGCCCCAAAGCTGCACGAGCGAGGAAAGCGGAAACATTTTCATTCAGATGCAGAACCAACTGATGATTTTCAGGATGGTAACGGAAAACTCCATCAGGCAGGGCGATATAGAGTTCCAGGGGATACAGCGCGCCTGCTGACGGAGCGGTTCTTCCACCCCAGTGGCGCGTTTTTCCCTGACCGGACCACAACAGCTGGGAAATTTCCTTGTCCGTCAATGCCTTCGCTGAGAAACTGCGAACAGATTCACGCCGGCTGAGGGCTTCTTCCACAGACATCCCGTCTTTCATGACAGGCTTCGGAAGCACAACAACTTCACCTTGTTCCGTTTTCATAGTGTTCAAACCTCCCGACACTGTCCAAGGGATAATGGACAGAACAAGACACATCAGAAAAACAGATACATACAGTCTCTTTCCTTTGTTCCGAATTCGATGCTCCGGGGTACTCACGATAGTAGACACCTCTCATTATAACCCCCAAGATCCGCGATTGGCATGGCATTTAGGGGTAAAAATGATTGAAAAACCTCG
>CAZCGI010000101.1:0-6631 GCA_964498145.1 uncultured Syntrophaceae bacterium | reverse complement strand
GGGTCATTGTCAGTATTTTTGGTCGGTCAACCCCGGTTGAACTTGATTTTATTCAGGTTGTACAGAGCTAGGCAGGTGTGGTAAGAATCTGACAAACGGACTGAAATGTCTCTGTGTAATAAAAAATAAGGGTGATTGGAATGGCGAAGAAAGTTATTGCGAACATTAAGCTTCAAATTCAGGCGGGCAAGGCAACGCCATCGCCGCCGATTGGTCCGGCATTGGGTCAGCACGGAGTCAATATTATGGAATTTTGCAAGGCATATAATGCCCAGACCCAGAATCAGGAAGGTATGATAATACCTGTTTTAATTACAGTATATGCTGACCGTTCATTTACTTTTGTTACCAGAACTCCGCCGACCTCTGTCCTTCTAAAACAGGCGGCCAAGGTTGCAAAGGGTGCACAAGATCCGAAGCGTGATATCGTTGGAACGGTATCGGCCGCGCAGGTTAAAGAGATTGCCGAACTTAAATACAAGGATCTCAATGCTATTGATATAGATGGAGCGATCAAAACCGTTGAGGGAACCGCGCGATCGATGGGAATAGAAGTCATTAAATAAACTTATACCGGAGATTGAAAGAATGTCGAAGAGGGGAAAGGGAATTATTGAAGCCAAAAAAAAGGTCGATTCGGTGACGCGTTATGCACTGAAGGATGCCGTCGACCTTGTTGTATCAACGGCACGGGTAAAGTTTGATGAAAACGTCGATGCCGCCATTCGATTGGGAGTTAATCCACGTCATGCGGACCAGATGGTCCGAGGAAGCGTTGTTTTGCCGAATGGATTGGGTAAAGCCGTCAAAGTGCTGGTTTTTGCAAAAGGAGATAAGGAAAAAGAGGCTCTGGATGCCGGAGCTGATTATGCCGGATCTGATGATCTGATTGAAAAGATAAAAGGCGGATGGCTGGATTTTGATAGAGCTATCGCGACGCCTGACATGATGGGGAATGTTGGAAAACTTGGTAAGATTTTGGGGCCCCGTGGGTTGATGCCGAATCCCAAGGTTGGAACTGTAACCTTTAATGTGGCAGATGCCGTCAAGGAAATGAAAGCTGGTCGAGTTGAATTTCGAGTAGAACGAGCCGGCATTGTGCACAGTCCAGTGGGAAAGGTTTCTTTCGGAGCGGATAAGTTGTTAGAGAATTTTCTTGCGTTGATGGAAACCATTATCAAGCTGAAACCTGCATCCAGTAAAGGGACATATTTACGATCCATTTCTCTTTCATCGACCATGGGACCCGGGGTCAAAGTAGATCCTCTGGATGTAAGGAATATTTTACGATAGCACATAAGAGAGCATCGGAAGTTCAAGACAGCAGGTACAGGAAGTTTAATCGAGCGTAATCGGCCTGCCGAGACGAAGGTGTTGATTATTTTTTCTTCCTGTATAGCGGTCTGACTTTCAACTTCTTGAATTTATAGTGAAAGGAGGCCCACAATTTGAATCGAAGCAAAAAGGAACAGGTTGTTGCCGAGCTTCAAGAAAGACTAAAGGACGTCAAACTGGCGATTCTTGCCGATTACAGCGGTCTGAATGTTGCGAAGATTACGGAATTACGGAATGAGCTGAGAAAATCGGATGCAGAGTTACGTGTGATAAAAAACACGCTTTTCAAGATTGCCGCACAAGACACGGGATTCAGTGTGCTTGACGATCATCTCGCCGGACCGTTGGCAGTGGTTATGAACTTCGGCGATGTTGTGGCACCGACGAAAGCCCTTGTTGATTTTGCCAAAAAGAACGCACAGCTTGAGATCAAAGTAGGCGTAATGGATGGCAAAGCCTTGACGATAGACCAGATCAAGGCTCTTTCCGAACTGCCAAGCAGGGAGGTTCTCTTGGCAAAACTCCTATCAGTTATGGCTGGTGTACAGACGTCATTGGTCAACGTGTTAAGCGGCGTGCCGCGACAATTCGTCCAGGTTCTTGAGGCTTATCGAGCGAAGAAAGAAAATAATTAAACTATACAGGAAGGAATGACAAATATGGCAGACGCAAAAATTACAAAAGAAGATGTAATCGCCTTTATCGAAGGGATGACGGTTCTCGAACTGTCGGAACTGGTAAAGGAACTTGAAGAGAAACTTGGCGTATCGGCAGCAGCTCCTGTTGCCGTGGCGGCAGTCGGTGGTGCCGGTGGTGCGGCGCCGGCAGCGGCAGCTGAAGAGAAGACTGAATTTGATGTTGTTCTCACCGGATTTGGTGAACAGAAAATTCAGGTAATCAAGGTAGTAAGAGCCTTAACAGGTCTCGGCCTGAAAGAGGCGAAAGAACTCGTTGAAGGTGTTCCCAAAGCGGTAAAGGAAGCAGTGTCGAAGGACGAGGCTGCAAGCATGAAAGCAAAATTGGAAGAAGTGGGAGCAACCGTCGAGGTTAAGTAAAAAATATTGCTGTGCCCCTCACAAGCTTCGTTGTGAGGGGTATATCTTTTAAGGGGCCTTATGGGTAGCTATAGAAAAAATTTCGGTCGTATTAAAGAAATCGTTGAGATACCGAATCTCATCGATATTCAGAAGAAATCCTATGAGAAATTCTTACAGCGAGACGCCGCCACTATGGCACGACGTGATTTTGGTCTCCAGGGTGCATTCAAAAGCGTCATGCCAATTGTAGACTTCGGTGGCAAATGTTCGCTTGAATTTGTCAGTTACAGTATCGGCAAGAGTCGTTATGATGAACAGGAATGTGTACAGAAAGGCATGACTTATGCCGCACCGTTGAAGATAGTCGTACGGCTTGTCGTTTTTGACAGTGATCGCACGAGCGGCCAGAGAACGATACGAGACATCAAGGAACAGGAAATTTATTTTGGGGAAATTCCCCTGATGACCGATAAGGGTACCTTTATTATAAATGGAACAGAGCGGGTTATTGTCAGTCAGCTTCATCGTTCGCCGGGGATCTTCTTTGACCACGATAAGGGAAAAACCCATGCGAGTGGGAAACTGATTTATTCAGCACGGATCATGCCGATTCGAGGGTCATGGCTGGATATTGAGTTCGATCCCAAAGATGTGCTCTATGCACGGATTGATCGAAGACGTAAAATGCCCGTGACGATTCTCCTCAAGGCTATGGGGTATACGAATGAAGACCTTCTCAAACACTTCTGCTCAATCGAAACGATTTTAGCAGAAAGTGACAAATTTTACCTGACTGTTGATAAATCTCTTGTAGGCGAACGGGCGTCCGATGATATTGCAGACCCGAAAACGGGAGAGGTCATTATTAAGAAGGGAAGGAAATTTTCCCGAGCCACCGTGAAAAAAATGGCGGACGGAGGTATTGACCGCATCGAGATAAAACAAGAGGATCTTGTCGGCAAAGTGTGTGCCCAGGACCTCCTTGATCCTGAAACGGAAGAAATTCTGTACAAATGTAACGAAGAGTTGTCGTTGGATGGCGTCGAGTTGCTGATGAAGAAGGGGATAAAAGAACTTCAGTTTGTTCATCTCGAAGAAGACGGGACCAACGCCTACATACGAAATACACTTCTTCTGGATAAGCTTGATACGGAAGATGAAGCAATAATCGAAATATACCGGCGACTCAGGCCAAGCAACCCGCCGACACTTGAGACGGCAAGAAAATTTTTCAATAGTCTCTTTTTCGATTCCGATACGTATGACCTTTCTGATGTGGGAAGGGTGAAGATCAATTACAAGCTTCGGCTGGAAGTTCCTTCGGAGATGACAGTGCTCCGCAAAGAGGATATTCTAGATGCCGTTGACTATCTCATTAATCTTAAAAACGGTAAGAGCAACTACTCTCTTGATGATATTGACCATCTCGGTAACAGAAGAATCCGGTCGGTGGGAGAACTGATTGAAAATCAGTATCGCATCGGCCTGGTCAGAATGGAGCGGGCAATCAAGGAGAAGATGAGCCTCCTCGATGTGGAAACAATGATGCCTCACGACCTCGTCAATGCAAAACCTGTTTCCGCTGTTATTAATGAATTTTTCGGAAGCAGCCAATTGTCGCAGTTTATGGATCAGACGAATCCTCTCTCCGAGATTACTCATAAGAGGCGGTTGTCGGCTCTGGGACCGGGAGGACTCACCCGGGAGCGGGCAGGGTTCGAAGTCCGGGATGTTCATAATACTCACTATGGCCGTATCTGCCCTGTCGAGACTCCGGAAGGACCCAACATCGGTCTGATCGTGTCGCTAAGTTCATATGCCCGGGTTAATAATTTCGGATTTATTGAAACACCATACCGGGTCGTGAAAAACGGTAGGTTGGTAGACGAAATTCGATATCTCTCCGCAACGGAGGAGGAAAACTATATTATTGCCCAGGCAAACACGCCAGTCGATCGGGAAGGAAGAATTGCTACCGACATGGTTATCGCACGAAAAGGTGGCGATTATGTGACAATGATAACGGAAGAAGTAACTTTGATGGATGTGTCCCCGAGCCAGCTGGTCAGTGTTGCTGCCGGCTTGATTCCCTTCCTGGAGCATGACGATGCAAACCGGGCACTTATGGGATCAAACATGCAGCGACAGGCCGTTCCGTTATTAAAACCTGCAGCTCCTTTCGTTGGGACCGGAATGGAGGCTGTCGTTGCTCGTGACTCAGGTGCTGTCATCGTTGCCAAGCGATCCGGTGTTATAGAAGACGTCGATGCGTCTCGAATTGTTATCAAATGCGACGAGGATATTGGCGATGAATTTGATACCGGTGTAGATATTTACAACCTAACAAAATATCAGCGTTCAAATCAGGATACGTGCTTCAATCACAAACCCATCATAACGAAGGGCGATTACGTTAAACGAGGCGACATTATCGCTGACGGACCTGCTACCGAAAATGGAGAATTAGCACTTGGCAGAAACGTTATGGTCGCTTTTATGTCATGGGGCGGTTATAATTACGAGGATTCCATCCTGATCAGCGAGCGAGTTGTCAAAGAAGACGTCTATACATCAATTCATATTGAAGAGTTTGAGACTGTTGCCAGGGATACCAAGCTTGGTAAGGAAGAGATTACCCGGGATATTCCTAATGTTGGCGAAGAAGCCCTCCGAAATCTTGATGAGAGCGGCATTGTTCGTATGGGGGTTTTTGTCAAATCCGGTGATATTCTGGTTGGTAAGATTACACCAAAAGGGGAAACACAACTGTCTCCGGAAGAAAAACTGTTACGGGCCATTTTTGGTGAAAAAGCCGGTGATGTTCGGGATACATCATTGCGGGTTCCTCCGGGGGTCGAGGGCATCGTTATCGATGCTAAGATTTTCAATCGTCGTGGTAATGAGAAAGATATCCGATCTCAGCAGATCGAGGACGATGATGTGCAAAAGTTTCTCAAAGATCAGGAAGACGAAATAAGAATCATCACTGAAAATGTAAAGGGAAAAGTCCATGATCTGCTTATCGGCAAGACCGTTGCCGGCAAGTTAACTGATCCGCGGAAGAAGAAGATCCTTGTTAAAAAAGATGATGTCCTAACCGAGGAACTGTTGAATGCACTACCCTTCGAGTACTGGAAAGAAATTCCGCTAACCGAAGAAGATATTGAAGAAAAAGTACAGACTATTTTTGCGAATCTATCGAGAAAAATTGATAATATTAAGAAGTTCTTCTCTGAGAAGATCGACAAACTGCGGACGGGGGATGAACTGCCGCCGGGTGTGATAAAGTTGGTTAAGGTTTATATAGCGATCAAGCGTAAACTTTCCGTCGGTGACAAAATGGCCGGTCGGCACGGCAATAAAGGTGTCTTATCCCGGATCTTGCCGGAGGAAGATATGCCGTTCTTTGCTGACGGAACACCCGTTGATATTATATTAAATCCTCTCGGCGTTCCCTCGCGAATGAATGTGGGGCAGATTTTGGAGACTCATCTCGGCTGGGCTGCACGAGGGCTGGGGGAGCGACTCCAAGAGCTGATGGATGCTCACGTAGAATCGGAAAAGCTGAGGCAAGAGCTCAAAGATATCTATACATCTCCTGAGTTAGGCGACGCTCTTGACAATATGGCTGAGGGAAAATTACGGCAGATTGTAAGTCGATTGACGGCAGGTATTCCGATGGCTTCTCCCGTCTTTGACGGTGCGAAGGAAATTGAGATTAAGACAATGCTCGATAAGGCCAATCTGCCTGCGAACGGTCGGGTTACCCTTTTTGACGGCAGAACGGGCGAACCCTTCGATCAGGAGGTAACAGTAGGTATGATCTACATGTTGAAACTCCATCATCTTGTTGATGATAAGATCCATGCCCGTTCAATTGGTCCTTATTCACTTGTAACTCAGCAGCCACTTGGCGGAAAGGCCCAGTTCGGCGGACAGAGACTGGGAGAAATGGAAGTGTGGGCTATCGAAGCGTATGGTGCCGCTTATTCGTTACAGGAATTTCTGACGGTCAAATCCGATGATGTTGCCGGAAGAACAAGAATATACGAGGCAATCGTAAAGGGTGAACATTCGTTGGAACCGGGATTACCCGAATCCTTTAACGTACTGGTAAAAGAATTACAAGGCCTTGCAATCGACGTTGACCTCGTCGAAGAGACGGAACCGTAAGCGTTCCCCCGGAGTGAGCGTTGATAGCCAGCCATACAGAGCCAAAAATAAAAAATAACGATAGAGACCATACAGGGAGTTGATCC
>CAZCGI010000100.1:0-6642 GCA_964498145.1 uncultured Syntrophaceae bacterium | reverse complement strand
CAGGCGCAGTTCACCATGGAGTTCTCTCTCTATAAACAAGTCCCGCAGTCAATTTCCGAAAAGATCGTCGAGGAAGTAGCTGCACGGAAGAGAAATGCGGCTTAACCGCGAGAAGTATAATAATTGAGTCTCCTAATGAGCCTAATGCCGTTGTATTCATAAAAATACAAAACCGAGCGAGTTTGTCATTCATACGGAACTGGAAATCTCGTCACGATAAATTGTTTTACATTCCACCGTGCCGGAAATGATAACATAGCATAAACCAGAGTTTTTAACGTTCCTTTCCATTCCGATACCGACGTGTCGGTACAGAATTATAGTATAGCTTTTATGACATTATTGGCCCTTACAAAACAAAAAGGAACTCTCATCAAACTGAAAGACAGGTATATTCATATGCTAAAAAATGACCTTATATTCAATCACCCCCTGAAACATATCGGGTATGAGGGTGAAAATATGGTTCCGGAAGGCGGTTTTGGAGCAGTACTTTCCCGTGCCGGTGTTGGTAAAACAGCATTCCTTGTTCAGCTTGCCCTCCACGCCATGCTTGCAAATAAACATGTTCTTCATATCAGCCTTAATGACCCTGTCGACAAGGTGACGCTCTGGTATAAGGAACTCTTTAACGGACTGAGCCAGCATTACAAAATTGAACAGATAAACCAGCTCTGGCAGATGATCCTGCCTTATCGCTTTATCATGACATTCAGGGTTTCAGGTTTCAGCATCCCGAAACTTCAGGAACGATTAACCGATCTTTCCGAGCAGGATATTTTCAAGCCGGAAATCATTATTATTGATGGATTTCACTTCGACACCACAGCAAAGGACTTTCTTACCGACTTGCGACAGCTTGCACTGAAGCAATCATGCCGTGTCTGGTTCAGTATTCATACCCACCGCGATGAAGAAAGCGGGCCTGATGGCATGCCGCTTCGACTGTCAAATTTCGAGGATTCATTTGATCTTATCCTCAAGCTTGAACCGACAGGTTCGATAATCCGTATCGAACCGATCAAGGGAATGAAATCATATGACACTCATCACCCAATTTATCTGGATGCGTCAACGATGCTGATAAAAGAATAAACAATCCGGTGCACACCGCTCTGTAGATACTCGTGCGGTGTGTTCCCCTCCCTCCTCTCTTCTATGCTTCATCCGTATCGACTGTCATTATTCCAAAGGTATGCCGTTTATGAATATGACATTTTTCGGAATCGCTGTATAATTCCAAATCATGGATCTCATCGTTTGCATAGACAAGCTGGTTACAATCTATAATGCAGAATCAACAGGTTGTTGAAAATGTCAAAACATGAGGCTGGGCATACTTGTATGTATGTCACAGCGACAAAAATGAAGATAATAACGACATGTCGGCACAGATGTGCGAGTTTTCAGCAGCCCATAGAGAAAATATGGCACGATTGCATTATTAAAGAGATAAATCGGAACGATCCTCACAATAATTATAGATAAGAGACATCGTGATTTATCACCGATCAAATCCTTATTACTATTGCATGTTGCCGTTTGATGATTATATTAAGCCTAAACTATCCGGCATGCATAATAGAAACGACCACAAAACAGAGAGTAACGTTCACCCAAAGTAATTATTATTTTAAGGATCACAAGCTGTTATGGAACAGAAAGACTATTACGAAATACTAGGAGTAAGCTCGAGTGCAACAGCAAAAGAAATAAAAGATATGTATCGTAAACTTGCACTTCAGTTTCATCCTGATCGAAATCCCGGCGACACGGTTGCTGCTGAAAAAATGAAGGCCATCAATGAGGCATATGCCGTTCTTTCCGACATTCAAAAACGTAAAGAATATGACTTTATGCGACAGCAGTTCGGATCATCTGCCTACACCCAATTCAGACAGACATACTCTGAGCAGGACATCTTCAATGGTTCTGATATAAATGGAATTTTTGAGGAACTGGCCCGCTCGTTCGGCCTGCGAGGCTTTGACGAAATTTTCAAAGAATTTTACGGTCAGGGATCTCAAACCTTCGAATTCAAAAAAGATGGCTTCACTGCCCGGGGATTCGTCTTTTCAGGACCTTTTGAAAAAGAGGGGCGGCCTTCCTTGAACATGCCCTCTGGAGGTCCATTAGGAAAAATGACCCGCTATTTATTCAAAAAAGTCACGGGAGTTGACCTGCCCGTGAATGGTTCGGATGTAGAAGATATCATTACGCTGAATCCCGAAGCGGCGGTGCGTGGAGGATCATACGAATATGTTTTGCGTGATAAGAATAAAAGACTGAAGGTAAATATTCCACCCGGCATCAGAAATGGTCAAAAAATCAGACTCACAGGAATGGGAGAGAATGGCAGAGGGGGTGCGCAACCCGGCGATCTTTACTTAAAAGTACGGATAAAAAAGCCTCTGCTCCGAAAAGTCAAAGATTTTATTGCAGACCTCGGACGGCCGGCATAAAGTGCCTCTTATCATAGAATACATGGTACGTTCATTTCATGCCTTCTAAACATGATCTCTGTATTGAAAAGCTTCAGTTATTTCATTAATTAGAACTATATTGCCGATCGACTCGTCGAGAAATCTCGTCTCCGTGTACCGCCCAAGACCGCAGTGCTGGAAAGATTATCCGCATTAGTGATGTTGTCAACATTGCCCGCGTCCTTCCTGAATTTTTCGTCTCTCATCCAATCCCTTACTCCGTATCAGGTTTTTCGAAATCTAATATCCGGTAATATCCGATACCGTAATATCACGAAAGAGTCTAAATATGTCATCAAGTACAGTTGATTCTATGGAGTGAAACTTTTATACGCAGCTCTTTTATTCATCGGCAATCCACGACGGCGTTTTTCTGCGATCGCTCAAGAAACCGTGCTCGATATTATATTTTTTTATTTTTTTTAGCGAAAACTCACGACCGATAACCATTTAGAAAATTTCTTACCGGTTGGTCTCATACGGACAGATCACAGAAAAACTTTTCGGAAAGGTAACGGAAACAATGTCAGTTAACAAGTATGCAGAGTATCCAACAGAGATTATCAGCGATAAAGGCGTAGCAGCAGATAGTCAAACGAAAACGAAGCAAAAGCTAAGACTATCGACAAAAGTGTTCAGCATCACCATGTTGGGATGTGTTGCCATAATTGTCGTGGACGGATTGAGAAACCCATCGAACGATCCGGTGTGGGCTTTAACATGTCTCTTAATGGGCATTCCTATCGCATTTCTCGGTGTCTATGAATTATTTATGAAGAGATAGCAGTGTAATTCTTTTCTGACCTGAGGATGAAAACCCGATTTGAGATGATTGATCGAACAGCCTTGCATTATTGGATTTGCTCTATCATTAAGACATAGATCTTTATGATATGTTTCGGCAGACAACACCCGTACGGTTGATCGGCAATATCATAGTCGTACATTCATTCAATAAACAACTGAAACACCCTCGACTGCAAGTCGAGGGGTTTAAGAGGGGTCGATTGAAAATCGACTGTCGTCAACCATCGGCTCCCCTTCTTGCTCTTGAATATATTCTTGGATCATTTCATCAGTTATATTGCCGGAACTTACTGCAAGATAACCACGCGCCCAGAGATGCCTGCCCCAAAATTGCTTCTTTAAATGCGGGAATTCCGACAGTAATAACCGTGAGCTTATTCCCTTTAACCATTGAACAATTTTACTGACATTCTGATTAGGCCTATATGAAATGAACATGTGAGCATGATCGCTCGCTACCTTCCCGGTAATTATGTCGATTTCATGTTCAAATGCAATTTGCCGCAGTACATCACGTGCACGAATCGCTACCGGTCCTGTTAATATCTTCTTCCGGTACTTCGGTATCCAGATTAAGTGTACTTTCAAATCACTTTTTGTATGGGCTCCAAGCTGATAACGTCGCATAGCGACACTATAAACTTTTCTTCGCCTGAAGGCGAGGGGTTTCCACCATCCCCGATAGGGACACTAAAGTAATGTTTCCAGGAGGTTGGGTTATCCCTGCCTCCGAAACAGACTGCTTACATATTTTCCCTGTGGCTGTGCACCAATCTTCGTATGCAAGAAACCCGAACTCCTGCGGAGTGAATCTTACGTAAAGACACCTCACAGCATTGATTTTGCAGGGATTCCGGATAAACAGATAATATATGCGTCTTTCCCTTTAGAGAGGTTTGTCTGGGAAAGCCCATCACTTTCCCAGACAATAACAGGAGTTAATATAGTATTGTGCAAGTCCCTTATTCCTGTGCCACCTAAAAGTTGTTCTTATCATTGCACCGGTGGACGGAAAGAGGGAGTGTTATCCATCCACCTTCTGCAATTCTTGAGGATGTATTCTTTCTGGCTTCCCTAGAACACTTTTAAAAACGGGGGCTGAACTTGCGATCTTTGAGAATCTATTACTGTAATTCCATAGTAGTTACAATCAGCATGTGTCCGAAGTTCTGATAAGACAATATATTACTTACACATCGGATTATGTCCTATGGAACCTCAGTCGGTCGGGAAATAACGGGAGAGCTTCCGATTTCCCCCAACGCTTCAACTCGACAGAAGGATTCAAGAATCGTAAGCGTTTGTTAAGAGCGCTATTTTTTTATTTGATCTCTCTCCATGCTTTCATAATGTAGCAGAAAACTTCGGATTATCCGACCTATCTGACATTGATCCCGAGAATATCCTCCCCTATTGGACTGCATCCCTTTTCAAGTCATAAAGATGGACATCACGCTGCGGGAATGGAATGGAAATACCTTCTTCGTCAAAGCGTTTTTTGATTGCTTCCTTTAAATCAAAAAATACCAACCAGTAGTCACTTGTTCGCACCCAGGGCCGAACAGCAAAGTTCACACTGCTGTCTGCAAGCTCCAGAACACCGATCGTCGGTTCGGGATCTTTAAGAACTCGACTTTCTTTCATAAGCACATCGTTCAATACATCCTTCACCTTCTGCAGGTTGTCACCGTAACTGACACCACACACCAGATCCATTCTCCGTTTATCTTTTGCCGAATAATTAATAATATTATCACCCGTTATTTTCGCATTTGGAACAATGATCACACGATTATCAGGTGTAGTAAGAATCGTAGTAAACACGGTTATTTCGTTAACCGTCCCCGCAGTCCCCCCAGCCTCGATGTAATCACCCACTTTGAATGGGCGGAATATGATCATGAGAACACCCGCGGCAAAGTTAGCAAGCGATCCTTGAAGTGCGAGACCAACGGCAAGACCGGCGGCACCGATAATAGCGATAAACGAGGTGGTTTGAATCCCGAGCTGATTAAGAGCGGCAATAACGATGATAGTAATGAGCAGGATATATGTCAAATGTCCGACAAATGAAATGAGTGTTTCGTCCACCTTTCCTTTTCTCATTATCCTTTCGAGAATATTCCGCAGCAGTTTGGCAATCCAGCGACCGACAATAAAAATAATTAGAGCCGCGATTATTTTAATTCCGTAAAATGTAGCCCACTCCTGCAACTTGGGAATGATCGTATTGAGTTCCATTTTATTCCTCCTTATATGCCGGTTTATGTGATCATTTTTGAGGGTTCTCTTGTATGACCACGAAATCCCTCATGAATATTCCGTTTATTAACCCTGAGTAAATGAACGAAGTGAAATGGAATGTATCAGATTTCTATATGGTCGACGCAGGGCATTTGAGCTTTATTTGGGTTTCAAGTACAAAAGATGGTTAATTCCGACTGACTGTGAAAGAACCTTGATTGTAAGGACTTAAGTTTATCTGATGTTGCGTATTTTAACTGCATGACTTGTAATAATCAATAATTAATTAGGGAAGGCCTTACAGAAAGCTATTCCAAAGAAACGAAAATATAAAATATTTCGACTTTGCATCCAATAGCTAATCCGGCATTGAATGATTGAACATAACCATCTCGGCGATGGAATGCCGATATAGACCAAAGGATTCTCGGTCATGGAAAATGCAATCCGTTACAGGTAAGAAAATATGCTGGTACACCCCTATTCCGAAGATATGCGCATCACGAAAGATTCCAGCCCGTTGTGATATCGTGGGCCGGTAATCAGGAAGCCTTCATTGTGAGATCCCTTAATTTCCAGAAATGCCTTCGGATCAGGAGCTGCATCGAAGATCAGACGACCGTGTTTAAAGGGAATAATGTCATCGTCGCGGCTGTGAACAATCAGCACGGGACACTTGACATCTTTGATGTTTTCTATTGTGGAATAGATAAATCGTGTCAGGATTCTCACAGGAAGGAAGGGATAGATATCCGCGGCAATATCCCGTATCGACGTGAATGTCGATTCAAGAATCAGGCCTTTAGGCTTGTGATTCCTGGCAATCACTGATGCAACGGCACCGCCGAGAGATCTCCCAAATATAATGATTTCACTTGGCGGTACTTCCTTCATCTTTACAAGATAGCGCCATGCCGCTTCGGCATCGGCATATGTGCCGGTTTCCGTTATTTTCCCCTGACTCCTGCCATACCCTCGATAGTCAAAAATGAACGTACTCAGTCCCATTTGATGGAACAGCATAATGGAATCGAGACGGTGCGATATATTTCCGGCATTTCCATGACAAAAAAGGACTATGCCTTTCTCATCACGTGCCGGCACATAC
>CAZCGI010000099.1:0-6826 GCA_964498145.1 uncultured Syntrophaceae bacterium | reverse complement strand
CCAAAATCCTCGGGAGACAGATTTTCCAGGAAGTCCTTCAGCTTTTCTTTCGAGTATTGTCTGAGATCTTCCGTATTTTTACCGAAGTCCAGATTCATCGATTTTTCAATAACTTTCTCATCAACAAAAATGGTTGCATTCGCCCTGAGGGCAAGAGCAATCGCATCGCTGGGCCTGGAATCTACGATAATTGTCTTCCCATCTCTTAATAAATGAATAACAGCAAAAAACGTATTATTTTTAAGATCATTGATGACGATCTGTGAAATTTCCACTTGAAGTGTCTTAAGCATTTGACTCACAAGATCGTGGGTCATCGGTCGTGAAAAACTGATTTTTTCCAGTTCCGTTGCAATAGCACTCGCCTCGAACAAACCGATCCAAATGGGAATCGCCTTTTTTTCTTCAAGATCTTTCAAAATAACTATGGGAGTATTCGTTATTGGATCAATCGCCAACCCGAAAACTTTCATTTCTATCAACATTGACAATCCCTCTCCTTCTCAAACAGTTCACCTCGGAGTGAATGGATATAAGCATCATATATCCTAACATACACTTTCTCTCCGATCAATTTCGTCTCACCTTCGAAGTTAACGATTCTGTTTGTTTTAGTCCTACCCGTAATATCAGTGGGGCTGTTTTTACTCAATCCTTCGACAAGGACTTCTTCCACCGTTCCTTTCAAGGCATGGTTTTTCTCTAATGTATGCATTTCCTGAAGTTTTTGCACACTCAGGAGGCGTTTACGCTTTATTGCTTCGGGGACCTTGTCTTCAAGTCTTTCTGCAACCGTCCCCGGCCTCTCAGAATATTTGAAAGAAAAAGAATTATCAAACCGTACTTTTTCCATCAGGTCAATAGTTTTTTGAAAATCACTTTCGGTCTCCCCCGGAAATCCAACAATAAAATCAGTGCTGATACTGATTTGTGGACAAACCTTCCGCAGTTTTTCCACCTTTCTCAGATAATCATCAGCGGCATACCGCCTGTTCATGCGCTTCAGCACAAAATCCGAACCGGATTGCACAGGAAGATGTATATGCTCGCACAGTTGACTTACCGTAAAAAAACATTCAATGAGTTCATCAGACAGATCCTTGGGATGCGAAGTGGTAAAGCGAATCCGCTCAATTCCCTCCACATCTCCGATTTTCTTAAGCAACAATGGAAAATTCGCACCGTTATTCAGTGTGTTCCCGTATGAATTCACATTTTGGCCGAGCAAGGTAACCTCTTTCACACCGTGGCGTGCCAGTATGGCAATTTCATCAACAATATCTTCCATGTCCCGGCTTTCTTCTCTTCCCCTCAAATAGGGAACAACACAAAACGCGCAGAAGTTATTACACCCCTGCATAATGGTCACAAAGGAACTGATAGAACCATTCTGAGGAGGTGCAACGATCCCAATTGAACGTACCGAATCGTGAAAACAGGTTTCTACCCGCCGAACTCTATTCCGTTCAACATCTTTAACAATTTCGGACAGCCGATGTATATTATGCGTGCCGAATACGAAATCAAGATGCGGTGCACGAGCAAACAGTTCAGCCCCTTTCTGCTGCGCCATACACCCACCCACGCCGATAATCAGATTTGGCCGTTCTTGTTTTAAGCCACGATATCGTCCCAGAATGCTGTACACTTTATGCTCTGCCTTTTCTCGGATGCTGCATGTATTTACAATAATCAAGTCCGCCGATTTATCATTATTCGTCTGGCAGAACCCTTCTTCTCTCAGGAGTGCTTCCATCTGTTCCGAATCATGAACATTCATCTGACATCCGAACGTCCGTATATAAAGGTGTTTTTTCTCTTTCATACTGTAATGTTCCATCCCCGATTAATTCTTGTTCCTTACAGCGAGCAATAATCCATGGTACACAACGAGTCAATATAAATTTGTTTCCCTGCCGCAGGTGGTCATGAAACAGCTCTTAGCTACATGAATCATGTCACGACATGGATTATCAATCAGCTTGAACACCGCAATCGAAGTTCCGTATAGGGATGTAACTTAAACATGAAGCCTTTCTCACGAAAGACCTGTAAGCATGCATCGACGACGTGAGGATCGTATAAGATACCTCGATTATTTATTATTTCTTCCAACGCCCGCTCAATACCGAGTGCTGATCGATAGGGTCTGTGCGATGCCATCGCTTCCACAACATCGGCAACGGCAAGGATCCGGGCTTCAAGGAGAATTTCTTCACCCTTCAAACCGTCGGGGTAACCTGATCCATCATATCGTTCATGGTGCTGACGGACGATTCGTGCAACAGGCCACGGGAAATCTATGTTTTTCAATATTTCATATGCCACATCCGGATGGACTTTCATCATTAACATTTCTATTTCAGTCAAAATGTCTGGCTTGCTGAGGATTTCCGCCGGTTCATAAATCTTTCCGATATCATGAAGTGTCGCCGCCACAACAATTCCTTCTGTTTGAGATTCTGACAGCTGCATTTCTTCTGCTATGGCCCGGGCGAGCTGTGTCACACGCTGCTGATGGCCCGCCGTATAGGGATCCCGCTTCTCTGTCATTGACGCCAAGGCGTTAACCGTTTCTTCCAACCGTTTTTGAATCCGCTCGAAACTCTTTGTCAGCTCTTCCTCTGCTCGCTTCCGTGCCGTTATATCCCTGACATAGCCCATATCTGCAGGTTGTTTGTTGATCGTAATAATCCCAAAGGCGATTTCAACATCCTTGATTGTGCCGTCTTTGCATAAAACCTGGGCTTCATAGAGCGGCAACACCTTTCTTCCCGACATTCGCCTTTTATATCGCTGCAAAACCACTTTTTGATACTCGGGAGTAAAGATATTGAGAAAGGGCATACCGACCAATTCGTCGACTTTATACCCCGTTATGTCTGTCATAGCTCTGTTAACGAATGTATAGGCTTCCTCCTGAATGATGACAACACCATACATAGCCTGTTCGACTACTGCGGCATATTTTTCTTCACTTTCCCTGAGAGCGTCTTCCCCCACTTTTCGTTCCGTCACGTCCTCATAAACAACGACAATTCGCTTTTCTTTTAACGCACCGCCGACCCTGGACGTACTTACCGTACAGATAATGTCGGTTCCATCTTTCCGTCGGCACGGGAATTCCTCTCTGAATGTTTCCTGCTTTTCAAGCATCGGATAGAACCGCTGTCCGATTTTTTCGAAATCTTCATCGGATCGGTAAAATATTCTTGTTCTTTCACCGATTACTTCTTCCGGGTTCCAACCAAATACATCCTGAACCGAATCATTGGCAAAGATGATTTTCCGATTCTCCAACCCAATAACGGCATGGGGTATGGCCGACAGGATGGATGATTCCAGCGTTTCTATTTCCTCCAGCCTATCTCTGGCCTCACGCTCTCTGGTGATGTCCATTGAGTTCCCCAATGTAGCGCGCTGTCCGAAATAATCAATTGAGGTAACATTTTCCAGCACCCATATAAAGCTGCCATCTTTTCTAACTGTCCGATGCTCATAGGGAAAATGACGTTCACCCCTTAACATCCTTACCGCCTCTTGTTTGACCACTTCCCTGTCTTCCGGGTGCACAAGGTCCATCGGATCCATATCCAGTAATTCCTGTTCGGAGTATCCCGAGTGTTCTCTCATATAGGGGTTGACAAACTGGAATTTTCCATTCTGGAGTACAAATACCCCTGCCTGAGAGTTATGTGCCAGTTTACTGTACAGTTCTTCCGCCTGTTTTCGTTCAGTGATATTGTGTATTATTCCGTTATATCCCCATATAACACCATTCTGGTAAATCGCGGTCATTGTCACGAGGCATGCTATTTCCTTGCCATCCTTCTTTTTAAATATCATCTTATAGTTCCGAAGCGCCCCACGCTTTTCCATTTCATTCTGGAACCGCAAACGATCACTCACATCGATATATAGTTGTTGCGCCTTCATCGTCAACATCTCTTCTCGTGAGTAACCGAATATCTCGACCATGGCCTGATTAAAATCGACAAAGGAACCGTCTTCTTTCGTAATAATGAATGCATCGCGTGATTCTTCAATGAGCTTGCGATACTTTTCCTCTCTTTGACGGAGCCTGTTCAATTCATAGATAAGCTCCTTCTTTGTTTTTTTCTCGTCACGCATACGGATCTCCGTTGTGCTTTAATGAAATTTATTTTTCCGAGACGGCTAATTCTACATCTTCAGAGAAAAGCCTGAAACTGTTTCTTCCCTCTTCCTTCGCCCGATACATCGCAATGTCGGCATTTCGCATCAGCGTTTCCATGTCTTTGCCATCCCCGGGGAAAATGGCGATACCGACACTCGTGGTGACATGGAGATTGCGATTATTAAAAACAAAAGGATACCTGAATGAGTCGACGATCTTTCGGGCAATCGTCTTCGCATCATCGGTGACAGCAATTTCCTGTAATAAAATCAAGAATTCATCGCCGCCCATCCGGGCAACGACATCTTCCTTTCGGACAATACGCCTCAGACGATCAGCAACACTTTGCAACAGTTTATCACCAACATTATGGCCGAGGGTGTCGTTAACCTCTTTAAAATGATCGAGATCCAGCACTAAAATGGCTAACTTTTCTTTATACCGCTGGGCTCGAGCCTGAGCCAGGGTAAATTGTTCGTAGAAAAGAACCCGGTTCGGCAGACCCGTCAGGGCATCGTGATAGGCCAATCGTCGGATTTCTTCTTCTGCCTCGATTCGTTCCGAAATGTCCCGGATGAATGCCATATCGGCCTGTTTTCCATCGATATAGTTTATAATTCCGAACGATACTTCAACATGTTTTTGAGTGTTATTCTTCCGCAGGATTTTCACTTCATAAACATGGGGAATTTCCTCGCCGGAAAGACGGCGTTCATATCGCTGGCTGATGAGATCCCTGTATTCAGGCGCAAAGACATCCAGGAAATTCCGGCCCAAGAGTTCTTCTCTCGCATAACCCGTAATTTCAGCCATCGCATTATTAACGAATTTATAAGCATAATCCTGAACTATGATGATGCCATCCCTTGCTTTTTCCACCAGGGTGGAATATTTGGCCTGATTTTCTTTCAGGGCCTCCTCGGCATGCTTGCGCTCGATAATCCTGCCAAGACGTTCTGCAATTGCCTTGATGAGATCTTCTTTATCTTTTACGAGTTCACTTTTTTCTTCGTATGGTTGTTCAACCTGGCAACAAACTTCAATTGTACCAACTTTTTTGCCCTCAACAATAATATGACGAATAATCTGGCAGGCACTTTCGCTGAAATTCTTTGTGGTATATATTTTTTTCTCTACTATGATGCGGGCACAGGATATATGGGGATAACGCATAGCCCCGGGAATAATTTCAACAATCCTCCGAAGCATATCATCCACGGACATCTCCCCCTCAACAATATCGGAAATGGCGTACATGCAGTTCAGTTCTTTAATGCGCTCGTTGAGCTGTTCCGTATTCCTGACAAGGTTTTCTTCGGCCACCATGCATTGGTTTTCAAGGGTTTCCCATTCAGCCCGTCGCTTGCGAAGGCTTTCCAGTTCTGCTATGAGCTGGTCTCTTTCAATATGCCTGTACTTTTCTTCGATCATGATAGCCGATAGTACAGCTCCATTCGATGACATTCGATGACGCTATGGGCATTTTTATCATAACATCGCAATGGTTCCGACATTATCTCCTTCCTTTTTCATCTGATTATACATTGTGAATTAAGCTTAATATATTATTATAGTATGGTCGAGGAAAATTTATCTTTGATCTGTACTCACTGATACATGAATTCATTTCTATTCTCAATTACCGCACATTAAACAATATCATCCTCTTCTCCGAAAGTCGGTCTTAAAACGGAGCCGGCATAAAGGTAAGGACAAATACAATTATTGCAATCCATCCCATTACTCGTCTTTTGCGATCAAGTGGTATCCACGCATATGTTACCGGCGGATGATCGATTCCGATAATGAAAAGCAGGCCGAACCAGATGAACCAACCCGTCCATCCAAGAACACCCAGCATGAGAAGAATACCCATAAAAAACCGCGCAACCATACGCTGTCTTGATCCGAAAATCGCATATGCTACGTGTCCTCCGTCAAGCTGCCCAACTGGTATCAGGTTTAATGCGGTAACGAGAAGCCCTATCCATCCCGAAAAAGCAACCGGATGAAGCATCAAGCTTGCATTATCCGGCATCGGACCGTTAATAATCCAGTTCAGGATGGAAAACAGAATGCAGGTACCGAGGCGTATTCCCTGCTCACCGACAGAGGGCACGATTTCCGACAAGGCAAGCCCAATGGCAAGAACGGGAATGGCAACAATAAGGCCGGCAAAGGGACCGGCAACCCCTATATCAAGCAGCGTTCTACGATCATACAGGGGAGACTTCATTTTGATGACGGCCCCTAACGTTCCGATAATCGATGGTGCCGGTATAAAATAAGGAAGTGTCACGTTGACGTGATGCCGTCGAGACATAATGTAATGTCCGAGTTCGTGTGTTCCCAGGATAAGGATGAGTGAAAACGAAAATGGAATTCCACGCCATATGGACAGGGGTTCATCAAGAACATTAATTCCCTGTTGTATAGCACCGGCAATTAGCGTTGTAAACAAAGTTATCACAAAGAGGATTATGTGAATGAAGGTGACGTTCGATGTATTCTTCTCCACACGTGGAATTGAATCTACCTGATTATCCATAGGACCGTCTGTGAAAAAAAGAGGGGGGATGTTCTCCCCCCCTTGCTTTCTAAAATATTTTGTATATTCGAATGTAAATGATTTCTCTTCAGTATTAGTCCCGAGGTGATTTCAACTCTATC
>CAZCGI010000098.1:0-6892 GCA_964498145.1 uncultured Syntrophaceae bacterium | reverse complement strand
TCGGCATCCCCACGGTTCGAATGATCGTTCCCGGCATGGAAGTCTACTGTTTCGATAACACCCGACGGGGCAACAGGCTCTATAATGCCCTCGAAGAAAGAGGCTGAAACGTGCTTTCCGAAGAAGAAACAAGGCAGCGGGCGGCTTTTTACTACTGTGCCGGCTATCAACTCAAGATGCTGCTCAGAAATGATCTTCTGCACCCTGGTAAGTATCTGAAGTACCTGGAACGTTCATCGCTCAAACTCGCTGAAGATGAGTTCATCCGTACAACAATTGAGGAATGCATCCTGTCAGGCTGTGACGATGGAGGGGTCAACTCTCTGATAACCCTGTTTGAAGGTTTCCTCTATGCCTTCTGCGAAGTCCTTGAAACCGACGCCGATTCCATAGCAGCGATGATTCCACCCGAGTTTCTGGATACCCTAGCTCGGGAAATGGATGACAAATGACACCTCGTTTAGGCAACCTCATTCACAGACAGGGGTTAGTGATTCGACGGTTACAAGATTCAATTGACAGCCATTGAGAAATCTTTTCGGCACTTGACCATTTGGCCCCTCGTATCCACGAACTTTCTCAGATAACAATCGTACTGAAACCCTCGCATTAAGGTGATTTTTCTTCTCCCCCTCACTGATTGGTACGATAACCGACATGTGTTAGGATTCGGAGTACTATTGATCGCGGTAAAGGCAAAGCATCCCGATCGAGTTATTACGTTATTTTTTAACAAGGCTGTATGCGAATTTTGTAAAAATATCTCTGTCAAATTTCCCCGCATTCACATCATTCTTCAGTAGATTCAACGTCTCAATAGGTGCCATAGCACTTCGATAGGGTCTGTCATTATTCGTCAGTGCTTCATAGCAATCAATGATTCCGATTATCTTGGAAATTTCTGTTAAGTTTTTCTTACGCTGTGGATACCCCGTTCCATCCAGTTTCTCATGATGTTCAAGTGCGGCAAGGCTAATATCCTTCTCAGTGAACCTGCATTCGCGTAAAATCTGATAGCCGATCACTGTGTGACTTTTCATTTCTTCAAATTCTTCGTCTGTTAATTTTCTCGGTGCTGTAAGAATGTCCGGGTTGATCTTTACCTTACCGACATCGTGAAGGAGAGCACCGATGCCCAGGATTTTAGCCTGTGTCGTTGATAATTGTGTCTGTGATGCAAAGGTAAGGGCAAAGGCCATCACATTGATGGAATGCAGGATTGTGCTGTAATCCTTTGATGATACATGCAATAATTGATTGATGACGTCACTCTCTCGGGCATAATCACTGATCAAAATGTCTATTGTCTCCGAGACACCCTCGAGACTGCCGCTCCGCGGTTCCATTAATGTTTCTTCTACGATTGAGACAAGCGTGTCTTTGACCTGAACCGGATCTCCCGACTTCACATTATTCTGCAACTGTGTGTTAAATCCTCGCTGGGATTCCTGAAGGCCTTTTAACTTATCATCTTTTTTCATGTACAATTCCTGGGGCAATCGGTCTTCGCTGATACGCATATCACTGAGTGTCTTACCCTCCGGTTTATACATGACATATCTCTCATCTTCAGATTTCACGTATAACGGCACATCAAGAAAATATTGAAGCTGCGATCTCCGTGCTAAAATCATGGTACATTCAACTCAAATACGCATTTTTTCATTCAAACCCAACTATTATGTACAATCGGGATCACATCATTGATACTTTAATTTACTGATCTTTCAAGAATGCCGAACAACTGCACGATGCATTCTGCATAGTATGAACATCTCTTCGAAACAGATCATCGTTTCTCCGGTCCTCATCATCAGGAAGATCATGACAAATGAGGTCGATGCCTCGATCTCATTTAATTCTCTCGATTTTTTATTTGATTTGTCGATTAATCATGTCTATCGTAGATAAATAAGCAGTATAATATCAGGATGAGATAATGGTGTATTTTTCCATTACAAAGAAAGACATCATACAAATACTGGAAGAAATCGGTACAATTCTTGAGTTGAAAGGCGAGAATCCCTTCAAATCGAGAGCATACTTCAACGCTGCACGGAGTCTCGAAGGGTTCACCGACGACCTTCATGAAGCGGTCGCCGAAGGAACGCTATCTCGAATCAAAGGAATTGGCAAGGCACTGAACCTGAAAATTACAGAGCTTGTCACAACGGGGAAACTCCCTTACTACGAACAGTTAAAGCAATCAATACCGCCGGGTCTCCTGGACATGCTCCGTATCCCCGGACTTGGTCCCAAGAAAATTCGTATCCTTTACGATAAGCTGGCGATTGAAACAGTGGGAGAACTCGAATATGCCTGTCTTGAAAACAGGCTCGCGGAATTGCCCGGATTCGGAAAGAAGACCCAAGATGGGATACTCATGGGAATCGAGCGTCTCAAAATTTACAGCGAACGGTACCTTTACGGTTCGATCATTGACACAGCAGAAGAACTTCTCGTTCTCCTCAGGAAATGTCCTGTTCTTCAATCTTCCAATCTTGCCGGATCGATCAGACGGTGCAGTGAAACTGTGAAAGATATCGATATCCTGACATCAACGGATCATCCCGACAAACTCGCCGATTATTTTGTTTCATTGCCTGATGTGGACACAATCACCGAAAGAGGAAAAACAAAAGTCAGCGCAAAACTCGTATCCGGAATTCCAGTAGACCTTCGAATCGTTTCCGATAAGCAATTCCCCTATGCCCTACATCATTTTACAGGAAGCAAGGAACATAATATCGCGATGCGGGCTCGAGCAAAAAAACGGGGTCTTAAACTGAACGAAGACGGACTCTTCAGTTCTTCCGGAAACGTTCCGTGCGGAAGCGAGGAAGAACTGTTTCATGCCCTCGATCTCGACTTTATACCACCGGAACTTAGGGAAAACATGGGCGAAATTGAGGCAGCCGAAACGGGAAAGCTGCCACGTTTGATTCAAGGCAGTGACATACGAGGTCTTTTCCATATTCATACGAATCAAAGCGATGGCGTTGACACCCTTGAGTCGCTCGTCAGTGCCGCCAAAGAAATGGGAATGGAGTACCTTGGAATTGCAGATCACAGCGAAACGGCATTTTATGCGGGAGGTCTCGATACCAAAGCCATCAAGGCGCAACATGATCTAATTGACAGGATTAATGCCCGAGAAAAGCATTTCACCGTCTTCAAAGGAATCGAGGCGGAAATCCTCCGTGACGGGAGTCTCGACTATAATGATCACATACTGAGTCTCTTTGATTTTGTCATCGCCGCCGTGCATTCTCATTTCAAAATGTCTGAAGAAGACATGACAAAGCGAATTATGAAGGCCCTTGACAACCCTTATGTCACGATGCTTTCCCATCCAACGGGACGATTGCTGTTGGCCCGTGAACCGTATCGTGCTGACCTTGTGAAGATCATCGATCATGCCGCAACCCGTGGCATTATTATTGAGTTAAATGCAAATCCGCATCGACTTGATCTTGACTGGAGATTCTGTAAGTATGCCATACAACAGGGCGTCAAGATTGCTGTCAATCCCGATGCCCACAGCATTCAGGGACTTCATCATATCCGTTTCGGGGTCAATATAGCACGAAAGGGCTGGGTATCGCCCAATGATTGTATTAATTGTCTCGACCGTGAAAATGTAAAAATCTCATATATGAATCACTAGAAATCTACTTTTCCCTTGACACATGGTGGCTTATTCACTATACCTACGTATACTACGAGGGGGTATAGGCAAAGAAGTATTGATAACAGAGAGAACCAATGACGCAGCAGTCGTACATCTCGTGAAGTCTGTGATCATTTCTAGCCGGAGCAGTACCACCTAGAGCCATCGAAATTACACCATTTGGTTCTTTCCATTACCTTCCCCGCGTTTACCATTTATCTTATTTGAATTCATCTAAATAAAATCAGGTCCAGTGTAGACAGCGCCAATAAGAAAGAAATGACAAACCTCCTGATTGGCCTACGAGGAAATGTGAATATACGGATTGGATGGTAAGCGGCCTCTGCCGATGACTATATCGTGCTTCTTAACATACTGTGCAATGCATATATCAAGAAATAATAATTCCAGAGAAATGGTAGATGAATATTTATACCATTGAAATACCTAATGAAAGGAGGTGACGCAATTCTTTTTTTTCCTGCTTTATTCAGAATCACATTTGGGCAAGCGAGTGGTAGTTTACATTAACATCTTGAAAGGAGGGAATTATGCCCAGATCGCTTAGACAACCGAAAAAAGCGGAGATATTATCGCTTGAAGACGCAGTAAAGAAGCATGTAAAAGATGGCCAGGTTATTGCTTTCAGCGGTTTTACCGGCTTCAACAGAAACCCCGTCGCTCTGACGTGGGAAGCAATCCGGCAAGGCAGAAAAGACTTTCATGTTCTGGACAGACATGGAAGCTGCAGTACATGGATGCTCAACGCGGTCGGTGCGATGAAAGTTTATGAAACCGACTGGATGGGCTGGGGGGAAATGGCGGGCAAGCTTGACATTAATCTGAACAACCAATACAAGAAGGGAAATATTATCCTTGAAGATTATTCCCATGGCGCCATGGCAATGAGATTCCTCGCCGGCGCAATCGGCGCTCCCTTTATTCCGTATCACGCGCCGCTGGGATCGGATCTTTATGACGAAAAGTATGACGCCCTGGGAAAAGCGGGGCTCCGTGATGGCAGCAACCCCAAAATCGCCAAGAAGAAATTCATCGAAATGAAAGAACCGTTCTTCGGAGAAGGCGACGTCATGCTTCTCCCCGCGGCACGTCCCGACATTGCATTCATCCATGTGACGCAGTGCGGTGAAAAAGGAACGGCGCGATGGCGAGGAATCGGAACCATCGACAAGGAATTGGTCTTTGCCTGTGATAAAGTTATCATAACGTGCGAAGAGATCGTTCCCGAACAGGAACTGCGGAAAGAACCGAATCTGAATCAGATCCCCTACTTCACCGTCGATGCCATCGTCGAGTGTCCCTATGGAGCGTATCCGAGCGCAGTACCGTTCTTCTATGACTATGATGCCCCGTTTATGCGCGGGATGGATGCCGCTTCACGAAACGAGGACGAACTGAAAAAATGGCTTGATGACTGGGTCTACGGCCCGGCTAGCTGGGAAGAATTCATGACGAAAGTCGGTGCCAAGCGGTTGATGGAACTCAAGGCCGACAGCACGACCGGTTACAGCACCCGGATTCTGAGAGGCAAGAAACCGGCGCCCAGGGTTACCGTACCCTTATCCGTGGCACGAAGCGGCTATTAAAAGAAAGGGGGAACTGACGATGAAAAAATCGATAGAAGAACTGATGGCTTTGATTGATCTTATTCCTGATGAACCGGCAAAAGTTGGAGAATTCATCCTTCCCGAATTGATGGCCATTTCAATTGCCCACCAGGTTCGGAATGACGATATTGTCTTTGCCGGCACGGGACTCCCCATGGTCGGTATTATGACGGCAAACCTGACGGTCGCGCCCAACGCTCTGCTGATCTACGAGGCGGGTATCTGTGACGGGAAAACCATGCATGTCCCCATGTCGGTGTGCGATCAGAGAGCCGCCAACATGAGCTCCACATGAGGGGGACTGGTTGATACGTTCGGATATTACCTCCAGCAGGGTTTCGTCACGCTGGGATTCCTCGGCGGTGCGGCTATCGACAAATACGGCGGAGTTAACGTCACGTCCATCGGTGATTACTATTCACCGCAGAACCGGTTCACCGGCAGCGGCGGCAATTCCGATATCGGCACGATGTCCCACCGGGTGGCGTATATCATTCTTCAGGAAAAGAGACGGTTCCTTGAGAAGAACGACTACACCACAACCCCCGGCTGGTATTGCACCGACTTTAAAGACGGAAAGTGGAAACCGAAAAAGGAAGTCTGGGCAAACACGCCGTTTGCCGATTCCGGTCCTTGTGCTGTTGTTTCCAACTTTGCCACCTATGCGTTCGATGATGAAGGCTTAATGTATCTGGATACGACACATCCCGGTGTCAGCGTAGCACAGGTACAGGAAAATTGCGGTTTTGATCTGAACGTCTCAAGAGTGTCTGGCGAAACAGCACACCCGACATACCGGGAACTTTTCGTTCTGAGGGAATTTGTCGATGCGGAACTTATCTTCTTGCCGCAGAAAGTCGATTATCCGCCTGAAATTCAGAAGATCATTAACGGATAAACAGGCGTAACACGAAAAGAGGGGGATTTATCCCCCTCTTTTTTTGGCATAATATTCCTAAATGTATACTGACAAATAATAGCTTGACATTCGTATTTTTTTTGATCCATAGTGAACCATTCATCAAAGTTAAGGAGAGGGAACATGAATTTAGAGCTGAATGAAATCCAAAAGATGATACAGGACACGGCAAGAAATTTTGCCCAAAACGAACTAGAGCCTGTTGCGGCGAAGCTTGATGAAGAAGGCGACCGGGAAACATTTCTGAAAAATTTAAAAAAACTCGCCGATCTCGGTCTCATGGGGATTAATGTCAGTGCCGAATACGGTGGATCAGAAGCCGGAGTCGTCTCATTCAGTGTTGCCATGACGGAAATCGGAAAAGCATGTGCCTCCACCGGCGTAACCATGTCGGTGAACAACATGGTTGCCGAGGTAATCCAGGCCGTCGGTAATGAAGAGCAGAGACAAAAATACGTTACAAAAATCTGTTCAGGTGAATATCCGGCAGGCGGATTCGGCCTCACCGAAACATCGGCAGGATCCGATCCGGCGGGAATGCGCTGCCAGGCAGTACTCGATGGTGACCACTGGGTTCTGAACGGCAACAAGATCTTTATCACCAGTGCTGAATACTGCGGTGTCTTTGTCGTATGGGCCGTCAGTGACAGAGAGGCAAAAAAAGGAAAGGGCATC
>CAZCGI010000097.1:0-6959 GCA_964498145.1 uncultured Syntrophaceae bacterium | reverse complement strand
ATTCCTTCATGCCATATTTTTTTAACTTATATCGGAGCATCCGTTCGCTTATTCCAAGAATTTCTGCGGCCTTTGACTGATTGTGCCCCGCCTCTTCCATGGCATCTTCAATAAGACGCTGCTCCAGAGATTCGACAGACTCCCGCAATGATGTCTTTTTAACCGAGGTATCGTACCTCCGTGACGGCAAATCTTTAAAAGGAAGATCTCTCACGGATATGATCGAGTCCCGTGCAATGACGACTGCTCGTTCTATAATGTTCTCCAACTCTCTTACATTGCCGGGATAATCATACTTCAACAGCAGATCCATAACCTCGGAACTGAGACCGCTGATGGTTTTCCCGTTTTCTACGGAAAACCGTTTAATAAAATGATCTACTAAAATGGGAATGTCATCCTTCCGCTCCCGAAGCGGAGGAACTCTCATGACAACAACATTGAGTCGATAATAGAGATCTTCCCGGAATGAACCTTCCCGAACATCCTGGTCCAGATTACGATTGGTGGCACTGATAATACGAACATCCGAACGGAGCGTCTGGTTACCTCCCAAACGTTGAAATTCCCGTTCTTGGAGAAATCTGAGAAGTTTAACCTGGACGGATGGTGACAGTTCTCCGATTTCATCGAGGAAGAGTGTTCCGCCGTCCGCCTCTTCGAACCGACCGATCCTCCGTGCAGTTGCCCCGGTAAAGGCCCCACGCTCATGTCCGAACAATTCACTCTCCAGCAAGGTTTCCGGTAAGGCACCGCAATTGACCACAATCATGGATTTTCCCGAACGGGGGCTGGTCGTGTGAATTAATCTGGCAAAAAGTTCCTTGCCGGTACCACTTTCACCCTGCAGCAGAACCGTCGCACGACTTGAAGCCACTCTGGCCACCATGTTGATCAGAGTTTCCATTTTATGATTTTTATAGACGATCTGATCCGTTGTAATTCCTTTTTTCCATATCTTCTCCCGGAGAATCTGATTTTCCCTGATAAGGGTTCGACGTTCCGAAATCCTGTCAATCAGAAGACTCAGCTCATCCAATTCAATCGGTTTGGTAATATAATCCAATGCTCCACTTTTCATCGCATCGACGGCGGTCTCAATCGTCCCATATGCCGTCATCATGATGACATCTATCTGAGGGTTGATCGCCTTGACCTTTTTCAACACCTCAAGACCATCCATCCCCGGCATCTTATAATCAAGCAGGAGAAGATCTACCTGGGCGGACAAAACTTGATCCACTGCTGTGGCACCATCTTCGGCCTCGTCAACATCGTGACCTTCCGCTATAAGGAAATCCCGCAGCATTTCCCGCTGTGTCTGTCCGTCTTCAACGACAAGAATGTTAAGCGGTTCCATTATTTCCGGTTCTTTTCTCCGTTTACGTATTTTCCACAGGAAGGATTACTTCAAATGTCGAACCTTTTCCAACTTCACTTTCGACTTTGATCTCCCCCCGATGACCGCGGATAATCTCATGAGCCAGTGCCAATCCGAGTCCTAATCCCTTCTCCTTCGTTGTATACTCAGGATTAAAAATACGATGTATTTCTTCTTTCGTCAAACCCGATCCCGTGTCGCTCACTTTAATGTGAATTGTATTGTCATACGCCCGTTCGGCGGAAACGGTAATCGTTCCTTCGTTCGAAATAGACTCCATGGCATTCTTTATAATATTGTAAAGGGCCTGCTTCATTTTATTGACATCTATGGAAACAGTAACGTTATTATCAACAAATGTCGATTTAATTGAGATACCCTTTAATTCAGCCTCTTCACGGATAAGATTGGTCAGTTTCTGCAGCACTTCGGTAATGGAATGATTATGGAATTTGAGGCGGCGGCTTTTTGAGAAGCTCAGAAACTCTTCTATAATCTCGTTCAAACGCCGTATCTCATCGCGAATAACCCCTGTAATTCGACGGAACCCTGCTTGCTTTGTCTCGTCCTGGGGGACATACTCTCTTTGAACTCGCTGCGTTGCCATACTGATTGCATTCAGGGGATTACGGATTTCATGGGCCACGCCTGCCGCAAGCTGTCCAAGAGCAGAGAGCCGTTCCGCCTGCCGCAACTTCCGCTCCATTTCTTCCATCCGAGCAAGGTGACTGTTCTGATTCTGGTACAGAATCCACATCGACATGATACCGATCATTACAATCAGCGCCGTGGAAATATAAACCGCATATTTATTTTCTTTCAGGATTGCATCGGTCCTGTCACGAACGAGTCCGATACGAATCAGTCCGACAATTTTATTATCAAGATGCACCGGTGCCAGTATTTCGAGGATGTTGGCATTCTCGCCGGTAATTTTTCGAGTCGCCGTCTTTAAGGTACCCGAAAGGATATTTTGAATATGAATATCCGTCCGGTCGGAACCCTTCACGACAGTACCGGACTGACCGAGAACCCGCTGATACCGATCCGTTACGACAAGATAGGCCAGTCCTTCTCCCCAGCCGACTTCTTCGATGGCCTTTTTAATGGCGATCTTGGTGCTCCAATGCCGTAACCCCCGATCATCGAGCGCAACGACAATCGTTCCGCTTCCGTCCTTCCGACGAAGGGCTATATAACCTACTTCATCAGGCTTACCCAATCGATTAAAAAGATCGATGATAATTTCTTCATGACGAGACGTGACAGCTGGTGCCCGATGGCCGGTGGATTCGGGAAATTTCCTGCTTTGAAAAATGACCCTTCCCTCTTGGTCGAGAACGGCAATGAGCCACAGACTTTCGCGTTCGGCTATCCCCCGCAATGCATCATCGCTGAGTTCCTCCGTCTTCCAGATATTATCGACTTCACGGGCTAATTCAACGAGGCCTCGTATGAGCATGTCCTGCGGGGAGAACGCCGCATCGGTCAGCGGAACAAACGTTTCTTTTCCCTTTTCACGGCGAAGCGTATGATACAAATAGTCAAGATTCTCGTCCGCCACTTTTTCGATGCTTCCGACAATATCAAGTCCCCTCACTTCCATAAACCCGACAAGGGCTTTATCGAGTCTTCCCAGATAGAGGATTCCAAGGCTCAGCACGAGGGCCACAAAGATAACAATGACAATGACAGCGGCAAGAGGTTGGAGGAAGCGTCGTTTGTTTTCAGGGGATGCAGCTTGCCGCACTCCTTCTTTTCCATGCCCCATTGTTATTGTCTCCGTCCTCTTTTGGCGGAAGGATTTTCAAGTGTGTACCATTTTTTGATCTGTTCTGGAGTCAGTACTTTTCTGATATCAAGTTGATAATAAATCATCATTTTTTGAATTTCTACACTGAGCATGCGTATATCATAAGCTATGGAAAGAATTTTTTCCTCACTTGCATTGGGATCTCTCAGAAGACTTTTCAGCTCAATTTGCTTTACCGTCATCTGGCTTCTGAGTTCAAGCATCTGATCCCCATAGTTAGCACCGATTTCCTCTATTTTTTTGTTCTGATCCGCCGACAGACTCATCGCAGACAGAGGAATACCTTCTTTGTTGTCAAGTGTCGGGTAATTTTTCTTTTCACCGGCTAATTGTTCCTGTGCTGACAGGCTGACAGAAAAACAAAAAAGGGCAATTATCACCATAAGTGTCGAGTATCGTTTCATCATTTTCTCCTTGCTGGCAGCAGTGCCGGTTTAACTTCAGGCAATGCGTAATGCACTATACCAGAGTTTTGTATCTTACCAAAGATTAAAATGACCTCTGTCCCATAGACGAAGAGATCTTAATTCGACAATTATGTCGAATGTTGTGCAAAAGTTTCATTTTTATTATCTATTTGAATTTATATATATTTTCACACATCAACCGGTAACTTTCGACATTTATTTCCGCTGAGAGGTCTGTCAATTCCGGTAAGATTTCAATATGCTTCAGAACAAAACCGCGAGATATTTCATTCTTTGAGCAGCCCATGTAAAGTGGCATGCTTAATGCAATACAATTTTGTAAGTAAAGAATCGAATCTCCTCCGATTCTGGCTTAAACTTTAACCGATTTGTTGCCAGACAACTGCAAGAGAAGCATCGTAATCGGTTATAAGGATGCATTTAATCCCGGGGAGGCGTAAGCCTCCCCACCCCCCATTTTTCCGAATCCCCTCAATATTATTGTAATCTTGCAGATAATACTGCATGTCATAATGATTTCTTTTGACTTGCTTCGTGTAATTTTCTACAGTTGCCGATAAATTGCATAATGGACCGATTATGAATAAAAACGACCATCGTAATGACTTCATGTTCTGCGAGGAAGCACTGGTAAGAGTATCGCGTACCTTTGCCATCAACATCAAAATACTCTCAGGCGATTCATACAAAGCTGTCCTTCTGGCATACCTCCTCTGCCGAATTGCCGATACGATCGAGGACGATCCCTTTTTTAATCCCGAGTATAAGTTGCAAAAACTGTGCGAATATGCGGAGCTCTTTCCACCATCATCGAATTATCCGGAACAGATAGAAAATTTTTTACGGACCATCTCTTTCCGGCAGACGGATGATTCAACCGAACTCCTTATGAATCTCACCAGAGTCATTAACGAATTTGTAAAACTCCCGGAAAGAATGATTTCGGTGGTAACTGAACATGTTCAGGAAATGGCTTACGGCATGGCGAGCTTTCAGAAAAAAAGCATGGAGAAAGACATTTATTTCATAGAGGATAAGGGTGAACTTGCCCGGTACTGTTACTTTGTGGCAGGAACGGTGGGACTCATGTTGACATCCGTTTTTGCAGAAAATTCTTCACTGATTACCCCACGGATCAGGCAAAAGCTGGAAGAACGGAGCGTGGCATTCGGTCTCGGCCTGCAGATCACCAACATCGCAAAGGATTTTTACGGGGACCGGGAACGGGGATGGTGTTATGTTCCTCGGAAATTCTTTACCGATGAAGGAATCGATCCACTGCATGAAACATTCGATGATAATCAATCAGGATTTATCAATGCCCACAGACGTTTGATTGACCTCGCTTTGATATATCTTGACGAAGCACTTGAATATACCCTGAATATACCGAGGATGCTCATCCGCTACCGCCTCTTCTGCCTGTGGCCCCTGTTCATGGCGGTGGAATCGCTGGCCAAGCTCTCCGGCGAACAGAATCTCTTCCGGGGCGAAGTAGTCAAGATCAGCAGAAATGATGTGAAGCGGATTGTGAGAGACACCTCCCTCGCTGTCATGTCGAACGGCGCACTCAGGCTCATGTATAACAGAACCCGGATGAAGATTGAAAGACATCGATAAAGAATCGGACAGAGGCAGTTTGGATTCATAAAAAGATTGATATCAATCGATAATTCTTTCTCATTTTTTGAAAACACCAGAACCGATTGTTCATCTCGTTGAATTCGGAGATTCGTCATGGAATATGCAACTGCGATGCTGGATAGCAGACCCGAAGCAACATCCGGCGCTACGATCGGCAATAAACTGCGCCATCGTCAGAAAATTCCGCGAAAACAACGTTGAAATACCGTATCCCCAGCGCGATTTGCACGTTCGTTCGTCCATAACACTGCCCATGACCGGCAAACTGCAGGATCGGGAAGATTCCTCTCTAGACAGTGCTTTTATTGGCAAGTAACCGAGCCAGGCTCGATGAGCATCATATTTCAGGTTTTCATTTTTTCTCACGTTACGGGAGAGATAACCCGTAAACGAAAGTTGACGTGTTGAGAGTTGATTACTTATAACAGCGGGCGCCATACAAAACAGGGAGCTTACCATGAAAACACTTGACCAAATTTCAAAAGATGACATGATCGATCTTCTCAATCGATGCTGGATGACACATGACGGCATGTGGTTTCTGCACTGCTGCCGGAAATTCGGGATTGAGACAGCTAATGAACTGAATAAAGAAGCAATCCGGTGGCTCGCGCCAATCGAAGTTGCACGAATGAAAAGTACCATCGGTATGGAAAATGATTCATTCGAAACATTTGATGAATTCAGGGATTTCATTTCGCTTGTTTCGGATCTTTTTATCCCCGATTTCATGAATATCACCATGAGCTTTCCCGGAGAAAACACTATCCGCTGGAAGTTCAAGCCCGGTCAGTGTTTCGCCTATAAAGGAATGAAGAGAATCGGCGTCATCGACGATTACCGCTGCGGCGTGATTTACCGCCTTGCCTGCTGGTTCGATACATTGGGGTTAACATACACTATTACCCCTCAACCGGAGCGATGCTTGATGCTGACGGATGGAAACTGCAGCGGCGACATTATATTTACCTTTTCAAAATGAATTCATTCTTCATATCCGCTGCTGATGAGCCCTAATTCTGACTTTCAACCGTGAGAGTCGATCACAGGATCCTAATATAAAATAGCTGCATATACAAAAGGCAGGTCACGTTTACGGACCTGCCTTTTTTTCATCGAAAATTGGAATCACAAAACTACTTATGGCCACCCCCACCACCGTTGCCTCCACCGCCACCATGGCCGCCGCCATTTCCACCTCCATGACCACCACTGTTTCCGCCACCATGGCCGGCAGAACTACCTTGACCTTTTCCTTTGCCGCCTGTATCACCTGCATGCCCCAATCCAAGACCTTTACCCTTACCGGCCTGACTTGAAGTACCCAGGCTTTTTGTCTGTTTCTGTTCTTTTGCCTGCACTTGATTCCGGAGAGAATTCTCTTGTTTCGCATGTCCAAGCCCCAGCACACTGGGATGAACCCCAAGTTTGTGAGCGATTTCTCCCCATCCCATATCCTGTTCTCTCATTGATGCTATTTCTTCTGTCGTTTCCGTAACCTCTTCGGCATAAGTTTTCTCATAATTTGCCTTCGCTGAATCATAAGCATTTTGCGCCGCATCGATCCGTTCCTGGTTTTCCGACAGAAGAGCGTCCTTTAATTCCTGTTCCGCGTATGTCAGATACTCATGTAAAGAAGAAACCTGGGGATCTCGAAGCGCTGCATCCTCAGCTAAATTTTGAGCATGCTGGT